>NZ_JBFAOJ010000013.1:0-145312 GCF_040675205.1 Streptosporangium sp. NPDC049644
AGGAATCCGTCCCCCACCCCGTAAATGAGGCGGGTTGGACAGGGTTGTGCTTCATGCACTGGCTTTTAACACACTGTTGAGTTCTCAAGAAACGGACGCGTACACCGTCGCCCCGGCCAGTTTCGGCCGGAGAACCAGGGGCGGTTCGTTTTCGTGCTGTTCTTTCGTTGTGCCGTTATTCTTTCAGGCCCGCTTTTTCGTGTCAAACCGGCTCGTTTTGAATCGATTGACTTGATCTTGCAGGTCTTGCTGGAATTCGGCGGCTCCGTTTCCAGAGCAACCCCTCAAACTTACCAGCACCTGAGCGGCTCTGCGAACCGGTCTCCGGAACCTTGGGTTTCAAAGGGATTGTCAGCGGACACGACACAAGCCATACGGAAGTCACCGGAGTGATTAGAGTGGTTTGCGTCGGCCCCTGCCGACTCCAAAAGATTAGCAGTCCTCCAAGAGCGCTCGGAACGTAATGGCGAACCCCGTACGAGGAAACCTTGGGCTGACCGGAGGGGCCGAGCCCGGCTCACGAGCGGCGCGGGCCCCGGCGCGTCGAGGCAGGCCGGGGTGGATCAAGGTCGATCGACCCGACCGGGCGAGTGATCCGAACGGGGACCGGCGGAAACATAGACTCGGCTGAGTGAGCAGCCAGACGCCGCCGACGGCGAAGAAGGTTCCCAGCGAGCGCGTGCACCACGGGGACACCGTGGTCGATGACTACGCGTGGCTGACGGTAAAGGACGACCCGGAGGTGGTCGCCTACCTGGAGGCGGAGAACGCCTACACGCAGGAGGCGACCGCCCACCTCAAGCCCCTGCAGGAGACGCTCTTCCAGGAGATCAAGGGACGCACCCTGGAGACCGACCTCTCGGTCCCCACCCGCAAGGGCGGTTGGTGGTACTACTCGCGGACCGAGGAGGGCAAGCAGTACGGCATCCAGTGCCGGGTGGCGGCGGACGGCGAGACCCCGCCCGAGTTGAAAGCCGGCGAGTCGCTTCCCGGTGAGGAGATCCTGCTCGACGGCAACGAGCTCGCCGGAGACTCCGACTTCTTCTCGATCGGCACCAGCTCGGTCAGTCCCGACGGCACCCTGCTGGCCTACTCCACCAACTTCACCGGCGACGAGCGCTTCACTCTGAAGGTGAAGAACCTCGCCACCGGCGAGATCCTCCCCGACGAGATCCCCGGCATCTTCTACGGCGGCGCCTGGTCCGCCGACGGCACGACGTTCTTCTACACCACCGTCGACGAGGCCTGGCGGCCCAACCAGGTGCACCGGCACACGATCGGCAGTCCCGCCAAGGAGGACACGCTCGTCCACGAAGAGGCCGACGAGCGGTTCTGGGTCGGCATCGGGCTCAGCCGGAGCGAGCGTTACCTGGTGCTCTCCTCCGGCAGCAAGATCACCAGCGAGGTCCGCGTCCTGGAGGCCGACGACCCCACCGGCGAGTTCCGCGTCGTCCGGCCCCGGGAGACCGGCGTCGAGTACGGCGTCGACCACGCGGGCGACCACTTCCTGGTCCTGCACAACCGGAACGCGGAGAACTTCGAGCTGGCCACCGCGCCGCTGGACGCCCCCGGCGACTGGACTCCGCTGATCGAGCACCGCGCCGACACCCGGCTGCTCGACGTCGACGCCTTCGAGGGCCACACCGTCGTGCACTTCCGCCGGGACGGGCTCACCGGCATCCGCATCCTGCCCCGTGCCGGGGAGGCGTACGAGATCTCCTTCCCCGAGCCGATCTACGACGTGGCCCCGTCGGGCAACCCGGAGTTCGTCACGGGGCGGCTGCGGCTCGGCTACACCAGCATGGTCACCCCGCCGTCGGTCTACGACTACGACCTGGCGGCGCGCGAGCTGGTCCTGCTGAAGCAGAAGGTCGTGCTCGGCGGCTACGATCCCACCGAATACGAGCAGTTCCGCGAGTGGGCGACCGCGTCCGACGGCACCCGCGTCCCGATCTCGATCGTGATGAGAAAGGGCACTCCGCGGCCGGCCCCCACGGTGCTCTACGGCTACGGCAGCTACGAGATCTCGATCGACCCCTCGTTCTCCGTCGCCAGGCTCAGCCTGCTCGATCGGGGCTTCGTCTTCGCCGTGGCGCACGTCAGGGGCGGCGGCGAGATGGGCCGCCACTGGTACGAGAACGGCAAGTTCCAGAAGAAGAAGAACACCTTCACCGACTTCGTGGCCGCCGCCGAGCACCTCTCGGCCACCGGCTGGTCGAGCGCGATCGTCGCCAGGGGCGGATCGGCGGGCGGGTTGCTGATGGGCGCGGTCGCCAACCTCGCACCCGAGATCTTCGCGGGTGTGGTGGCGGAGGTGCCGTTCGTGGACGCGCTGAACACGATCCTCGACCCCTCACTGCCGCTGACCGTGATCGAGTGGGACGAGTGGGGCGACCCGCTGCACAATCCCGAGGTATACGCGTACATGAAGTCGTACACGCCGTACGAGAACGTGGACGGCCGGGTCTACCCGCCGATTCTGGCGATCACCAGCCTCAACGACACCCGGGTCTTCTACCACGAGCCCGCCAAGTGGGTCGCGAAGCTCCGCGACGTCGCGGACGGCGGGCCGTTCCTGCTCAAGACGGAGATGGGCGCCGGGCACGGCGGCCGCAGCGGCAGGTACGACTCCTGGCGCGAGGAGGCCTTCACCCTCTCCTGGATTCTCGACACGACCAAGGTGACCCAGTGACATACATCGCGGCAGATGACAGGTACGACGGACGCCAGCCCTACAACAGGGTCGGCAAGAGCGGGCTCAAGCTGCCCGCCGTCTCGCTCGGGCTCTGGCACAACTTCGGTGACGACAAGCCCTTCGAGACCCAGCGGGCCATCCTGCGCAGGGCCTTCGACCTGGGAGTGACCCACTTCGACCTGGCCAACAACTACGGTCCGCCGCCCGGGTCCGCAGAGACCAACTTCGGGCGGCACTTCCGCGAGGACTTCGCACTGTACCGGGACGAGCTGGTCATCTCCACCAAGGCGGGCTACGACATGTGGCCCGGCCCGTACGGCGAGTGGGGGTCGCGCAAGTACCTGCTGTCCAGCCTGGACCGGTCGCTGGAGCGGATGGGGCTCGACTACGTCGACATCTTCTACAGCCACCGGTTCGACCCGGACACCCCGCTGGAGGAGACGATGGGCGCGCTGGACCACGCGGTCCGGTCCGGCAAGGCGCTGTACGCGGGCATCTCGTCCTACTCGCCCGAGCACACCGCGGAGGCCGCGCGGCTGCTGCGGGAGATGGGCACGCCGCTGCTGATCCACCAGCCCTCGTACTCGATGCTGAACCGGTGGATCGAGGGCGGGCTGCTGGACGTCCTGGAGGAGGAGGGCGTGGGCTGCATCGCGTTCTCCCCGCTGGCGCAGGGCATGCTGACCGACCGCTACCTGAACGGGATCCCCAAGGGGTCGCGGGCCTCGCTGGGGCGCTTCCTCACCCCCGAGATGCTCGCCGAGGAGACGATGCGGCACATCCGCACCCTGAACGAGATCGCGGTCGGGCGCGGCCAGTCGCTGGCGCAGATGGCGCTGGCCTGGGCTCTGCGCGACAGGCGCGTCACGTCGGTGCTGATCGGCGCGAGCAGTGTGGAGCAGCTGGAGGACAGCCTCGCGGCCGTGCGGAACACGTCGTTCGACGCCGCGGAGCTTGAGGCGATCGACAAGGACGCGGTCGAGGCGGGCATCAACCTCTGGGCCCGGTCCAGCGAGGCCTGACCTTCGCCCGTGAGAAGGGCCGCCGGGCCACCCGCCGGCGGTCCTTCCGTGGCACGGGACGAGGCCGGCTAG
The DNA here is from genome assembly GCF_040675205.1 of Streptosporangium sp. NPDC049644. Lineage (NCBI taxonomy): Bacteria > Bacillati > Actinomycetota > Actinomycetes > Streptosporangiales > Streptosporangiaceae > Streptosporangium > Streptosporangium sp. NPDC049644. Next base: position 3,790 of record NZ_JBFAOJ010000013.1, read on the forward strand.
AGCGCCTCCTGCCGCTGCAGATGCGCGAACGAGGCCCAGCCGGGCAGGACCGGCAGCCAGAAGGTCAGCAGCCGGAACAGCAGCACGGCCGAGGTCGCCACCTCACCGGGCAGGCCGGAGAGGGTCAGGCCGACCGACAGGGACAGCTCGACGGCGCCGAGGCCGCCGGGGGTGGGGGCCGCCGAGCCGATGGCGTTGCCCGCGAGGAAGACGATGGCGACGGCGGCGAAGTTGAGGGAGCCGCCGAAGGCGCGGACGCAGGCGTCCAGGCAGAGCACGAAGAACAGGGTGAGCATCAGGGTGCCGCTGAAGCCCTCGATGATCTTCCGGGGCGACTGGAGGACGTCGAGCAGGCGCGGGATGACGCCGGAGAACAGCGAGCGGAGCCGCGCGGTGATCATGCGGCGCAGCCGCGGCACACTCACGATGATCAGCACCACCACGGCCACGGCCAGCAGCGTCAGCACGAGCGTGCGCGACGGGGTGAACGACGAGGCGGTGTTGGAACCGGTGATGTAGGCGAACAGCAGGAGCAGCGCGATGTGGAATGCCAGCCCGATGAGCTGGGAGGCACCCACGCTGGCCACCGCCTGCCCCAGAGGGATGCCGCGTTTCTGCAGGTAGCGGGTGTTGATCGCGACCCCGCTCACCGCGGCGGGCGCGACGAGCTTGACGAACGACCCGGCGAACTGGACGAGCACGGTACGGCCGAGCGGCAGTTTCTCCGGTACGAAGCCCATCAGCATCAGGGCGGCGGCGACGTAGCTCATCATCGCGGCGACCAGTGCCACGCCGGTCCAGCTCCACTTGGCCGACGTGATCATGTTGAGGTTGATCTGCGTCAGGTAGTAGACCAGGAAGTACGCGGCGAACGCGGTGCCGATGATGGTGATCAGGGTCCTGGGGCGGAAGCGCTCCAGGCGCACCTCCTCGGCCTCGGCCCTGGGCGTGAGCTCGACGATCCGCTCGCGGATCTCGGTGAGCAGCCCCTTGTTCTTGCTGAGCGCCGCCCTGGTCTCGCGGGTCAGCGCGATCCGCTGGAGCAGCGGGAGCGCGTCGGCGAGCAGGCCGTGCCCGGCTCCGGCCGCGGCGGCGTTGACCGCCCGCCGGGCTCCGACGCGGAGGCTGAGGTAGGTGAGCAGCTGGGCGATGTCCAGGCGGAGCAGCAGATCACCGGCGGCGATCTCGCCGCTGCGGGCGTCGGTGAGGATGACCCGGCCCTCGCGGTCGACATGGATGCTGTCACCGGTCAGCCGCCGGTGGGCGAGCCGCTGGACCTGCAGCAGCAGGACCTGCTCCCAGATCTGGGCGAGCAGGTTGTCGTCGATCTCCTCGTCGGGGATGTCGTCGAGCGCGCGGGTGGGAATGTGCTCGTAGGCGAGCAGCGCGGCCTCCGTACCGATCTCGCTGGTGCCGACGAGCCGGGGGGTGCTCACTCCCGCCGCCTGCGCGGCGTACGCCATCAGGGCCTCGCGCTCCAACTCGGCGCGGAGTGAGCGGATGGCCTTGCGGCGGGTCTCGGAGTTGAGCCGGATGCGCCGCCAGATGCGGTAGAGCACCCCGGCCACCTGGCGGTCCCGGTCGAGGACCGTGACGTCGAGGCGGTTGCCGTTCCTGAGCTCGACGGCGTAGCGGCGGCTGCCCTGGTAGTCGTCGTCGAGCCGATGTGCCTTGACCGGGGCGAAGCCCAGCTTGCGAAGCACGCCGACGACCGCACTGCCCGGAGGGCGGGTGTTGGGGCTGCCCACGCCGTACAGGGTGGCGTAGCCGACGGCCAGGCCGACCAGGATGGAGACGACGATGCCGAGGAGGGTGGCGGCGAGCCCGGCGAACAGGGCGACGGCGTTGAGCGCGACGGCGCTCCACAGGGCCGCCCGCCAGGTGGGGCGGCGGGATATGCGCACCGCGGTGACGTAGGCGATGATCGGGGTGAGCAGCGTGTTGACCGGCTCGACTCCGGCTCTGCCTCCGGTCATCAGGAGCCTCAGGTCCTCGGGCCCGGCGTGCACGATCCACTCGCCGAGCACGAAGGAGAGCACCATCCCGGCGATGGCCGCGAAGAGCCCCTCGGCCACCCGGAGGCCGTCGCGGTGCAGCACCCGCTCGATGGCGAAGGCGATGGGCACGCCGAGCATGGCCGAGGCGCTCAGCACCCCGGCCAGGCCGCTGAGCAGGAACGGCGCCCGGCTGGTGCCGTCGGCGACGTCGCCCTCCAGACCGTTCAGGGTCTTCTGCGCGACGAGGGCGAGCAGGATGACGGCCACCAGCCCGAGCAGGGTCGCCAGGAACCGCAGCAGGTCCGAGGGGCGACGGATCCGCTGGGGAAGCAGCGGCTCGATGACGCGCACGGTCAGATCGCCGTCCGTCGCCGGCCGTGTGCCGTCGTCGGACGGCGTTTCGTCCAGCTCCTTGATTTCCGTCACCGCCAGTGATTCTGCATGTTCCGCATTACAGCTGCGTCACCGACCTTCTCCCCCAGTGTCCACAATCGGAGCCGCACGCGTGTCGATGGCTTTCGACAGTCTTGACAGTCCGACTTCCATCTTGGTGGCTGAAATCAGAAAACGAGGCCACACGGTGACACCGTACGGCGCCCCGGCCGACGAGCGGGCCGGCCGAATGTGGTCTCGAAGAGATCGTGGACATCCGCCTCGCGCGAGATCCCCTCCGCGACGAGGACGGCGGAGCGAGCACAGCGTACCCGCCCGAGATCGAGAATTGACCCTTCTAGCTGCGGGAATACTGGATTTAGCGGGTGCGGGACTGGAAGGCTGACCGTCATGTCCCTTCGCCCGCCCGCAGCCCGCAGGGCCGCGTCCGGGGAGCGGGAACGCCTCGTCGCGGTCGCCTCTCAACGCCTTCCCGAGAGCGCGGGCGCTCCATGCACGTTGAGGGGTTCCGCATGAGCACTCGCGCCTCCAGGGGAATGGTGGTCGCGATCACCACGGCCTCCGCCATGGCCCTGCCCACCGCCTCCGCCGTGACGGCCGGCGCGGCACCGGCTTCGGGAACATCCTTTCCCGCGACATCCGCACCGGCGCCCGGCGGACCGGTGGGAAGCCTTCCCGGATCATCGGCCCCACCCCCCGCGGACTCCCCGATAACCCCGGAGGCCAGGGCGTTCGGACAGTCGATCAAGGTCGTACGCGCCAAGCGGCACCTGGAGAGGCTCCAGGAGATCGCCGACGACAACGGCGACACCCGGGCCTCGGGAACTCCCGGCCACAACGCCTCGGTCGGCTACGTCGCCGACTGGCTCCGCGCCGCCGGCTACCGGGTCACCCTGCAGGAGTTCACCTTCCCCTTCTTCCGCAACGTCACGTTTCCGCTGTTCCGGCGGATCATTTCGAACGTCGCCAAGCCGTACATCAACAACACCGATTTCAGGACCGTGACGTACTCCGGCTCGGGGAACGTCAGGGCACGGGTTCAGGGGGTGGACCTCACCCTGCCGCCGACTCCGAAGCCGAGCTCGACCTCCGGCTGCCAGGCGCGGGACTTCGCGAGGTTCGTCCGGGGCGGCATCGCGTTGATCCAGCGTGGTGGCTGCAGCTTTCAGACCAAGGCGGAGCGGGCCAGGGCGGCCGGCGCGTCCGGGGTGATCATCTTCAACGAGGGCCAGGCCGGCGAGGGAGCCGACGACCGCAGGGGGCTGCTGCACGGTTCCCTCGACGCCCCCACCGTGAAGCTCCCGGTCATCTCCACCACCTACGCGGTCGGCAGGGAGCTGTCGGCGCGGGGAACGATCGTGACCCTCGTCACCGACACCGAGAGCGACCCCCGTCGCGCGACGCGCAACGTCATCGCCGAGAGCGACTGGGGCGACCCGAACAGGGTCGTCATGCTCGGCGCCCACCTGGACAGCGTCCCGGACGGCCCCGGCATCGACGACAACGGCTCCGGGGTCGCGAGCATCCTGGAGACGGCGCTGGCGGCGAAGGACCTGCGGGCACGGAACAAGCTGCGCTTCGCCTTCTGGAGCTGCCACGAGTTCGGTCTGCGCGGTTCCGAGCACTACCTGGCCGGGCTCTCTCCCTCGGAGAAGGCGAACATCAGGCTCTACCTGAACTTCGACGTGATCGCCTCACCGAACTACGTCCTGGGAATCTACGACGGAGACGACTCCGACGGGGCAGGCGCCCCCGCGGGGCCTCCCGGCTCGGACCGGATCGAGAAGCTCTTCGAGTCGTACTTCGCGGAGACGGGCCGGCCGTACAGAAGCGTCGACGCCGCCATCCGCTCCGAGTACGGCCCCTTCGCCGCGTCGGGCATCCCCTCGGGCGGGCTGTTCACCGGCACCGTCGACATCAAGACCGCCAAGGAGGCCGTGCTCTTCGGGGGCCGGGCGGGAGTCGCCTACGACCCCTGCTACCACCTCAGGTGCGACACGATCGTCAACATCAGCGACACCGCCCTGGGGCTGAACAGTGGCGCGATCGCGACAGCGGCGTTCGTCTACGCCCGGGCCGACGACCTGCCCGGCGGTCCCCCCGTCGCCATCGATGTTCTCAACTAATGCCGTCCCCGATGTCAGAGGAGCCTGACGTGAGTGCACGTGCCTTCGGGAGAGTGCTGGCCGCCGTCACCATCGCCTCGGTCACGATCCCGCCCGTCGTCGACACGGCCTGGGCCGCGCCCCCGCCCGGGCTCGTCGCCTCCGCGCCGGTGGACACAGGCGCCCACGGCCCGTCGGAACCGCCTTCGGAGAGCCCCCTGTCGCCGGCCGCGAAGGCGTTCGGGCGGTCGATCAAGCTCGCGTCCGTCAGGCGGCACCTGGAAAGGCTCCAGGAAATCGCCAATGCCAACGGCGGTACCCGGGCCGCGGCCACCCCCGGCTACGAGGCCTCGGTCGCCTACGTCGCGGACAGACTTCGCGCCGCCGGATACCGGGTCACCCTGCAGGAGTTCGAAATCCCCTTCTTCCATGAGCGGAAGGCTCCGGTGCTGGCGCGATCGTCCCCCGTGGCCGGCGCGTACCTGCCCGGCGTCGACTTCCACACGATGACGTACTCCGGCTCGGGGAAGGTCACGGCTCCGGTGCAGGGCGTGGACCTGGTGCTGCCACCGGCCCCGAACCCGAACTCCTCCTCCGGGTGCGAGGTGAGTGACTTCAAGGGGTTCGTCCGGGGGAACATCGCCCTGATCCAGCGTGGCTCCTGCAGCTTCCAGATCAAGGCGGAGCGGGCCCAGGCGGCCGGTGCGTCCGGGGTGGTCATCTTCAACGAGGGGCAGCCGGGCGAGGCCCTCGCCGACCGCAGGATTCTGCTGCGAGGCTCGGTCAACACCTCCGGCATCAAGATCCCGATCGTCGGGGCCACCTTCGCGGCCGGCAGGGAGCTGTCGGCGCCGGGAACGATCGCGACGCTCGCGGTGGACGCCGAGAGCGACCCCGGCCGCAGGACACGCAACGTCATCGCCGAAAGCCGCCAGGGCGACCCGGACCGGGTGGTCATGCTCGGCGCCCACCTGGACAGTGTCATGGCCGGACCCGGCATCAACGACAACGGCTCCGGGACCGCGGGCGTCCTGGAGACGGCGCTGGCGGCGAAGGACCTGCGGACGAGGAACAGGCTGCGCTTCGCCTTCTGGGGCGCGGAGGAGCTGGGCCTGCTCGGTTCCACCCACTACGTGGCCCATCTCCCTGCGGCGGAGCGGGCGAAGATCAAGCTGTACCTGAACTTCGACATGATCGCCTCGCCGAACCACGTCCTGGGGATCTACGACGGCGACAACTCCGACACGGGCCTGGACACGCATCCGCCTGCCGGTTCCGACCGGATCGAGAAGCTCTTCCAGTCGTACTTCGACGCCGTGGGCAAGCCGCACCAGGACGCCGACTTCACCGGCCGCTCCGACTACGGCCCGTTCATCAAGGCGGGCATCGCCGCGGGCGGGCTGTTCACCGGCGCCGAGGGCATCAAGTCCGCCGAGGAGGCCGAGAAGTTCGGCGGCAAGGCCTGGGCACCCTACGACAGGTGCTACCACCAGGCCTGCGACACCCTCGCCAACGTCGACGACGGGGCGCTGGAGGTGAACGCCTCCGCGATCGCCGCGGCGGCGCACACCTACGCGTACGCTCGCGATCTCCCCGGCGATCCCGTCGCTCCCGGCCCCGCCGGAGGGCCGAGGGTCAAAGAACCGAGAGTCGGAGCGCCGAGAGCCGGAGGAGGGCTGGGACACGACCACCGGCACGAGCCTCCGGGGCTACTCCGGTGACACCCGCGCTCCTTGGGCGCGGCTACAGTCGGGGGCATGTCGTCAGACGAACTTCGAGTGCTGGGGGCGTGCCCGCTCGACTGCCCCGACACGTGCTCCTGGGTGGTGACCGTCCAGGACGGCGAGGCCGTCAAGATGCGCGGCAACCCTGATCACCCCTACACCCGCGGCGCGCTCTGCGTGAAGGTCAACCGCTACCTGGAGCACACCCGGGCGTCCGACCGCATCCTGCACCCGATGCGCCGGACCGGCCCCAAGGGGTCCGGCAGGTTCGAGCGGATCAGCTGGGACGAGGCCCTGGAGGAGATCTCCGTACGGCTGCGCGGCATCGTCGACGAGCACGGCGGCGAGGCGATCTGGCCCTACCTGGGCACCGGCACGCTGGGATACCTCCAGGGGGCCGAGGGAATGGCCGGGCGGCGGTTCTGGAACGCGCTCGGCGCGTCGAGGCACTTTCTGAACATCTGCTCGTCGGCCGGCAACTCCGGGCTGCGACAGATCTACGGCACGCCGGGCGGGATGGACCCGGAGACGTTCGCCCTGTCCCGGCTCATCCTGCTGTGGGGCACGAACACGCTGACCAGCGGGCACCACCTGTGGAAGTTCATCCAGGACGCCCGCGCGGCGGGGGCGCACGTGGTGGCGATCGACCCGATCCGGACCCGCACCGCCGAGCAGGCCGACGAGCACCTGCCGATCAGGCCGGGTACCGACGCGGCCCTCGCCCTGGGACTGCTGAACGTGGTGCTCGCCGAGGGTGCCGAGGACCGTGACTACCTGGAGAGGCACACGAGCGGCTGGGAGGGGTTCCGCGAGGAGATCCTGCGCTATCCCCCGGCACGGGTGGCGGAGATCACCGGGCTGCCCGAGGAGGACATCCGGGCCCTGGGGCTGCGGCTGGCGCGCACCCGGCCCACCGGCATCCGGGCCACCATGGGCATGCAGCGGCACGCGGGCGGCGGCACCGCGATGCGCACGATCGCCGCCATCCCCGGCGTGACCGGCGACTGGCGCCACCCCGGCGGCGGGATCGCGTACTCCACCAGCGGGCACATCCACCTGAACGTCGACACCCGCGAGGACCTGCTCGCCCGGCCGGTCCGCACGCTCACCATGACCCGGCTGGCCGATCAGCTGGACGAGTCGGTGAAGTGCCTGTGGGTGTACGGGGCCAACCCGATGAGTTCCACCTCCGACCAGAACCGGATCCGCGAGAGGCTGACGCGCGAGGACCTGTTCACCGTCGTGATGGAGCAGTTCCCGACCGACACGGTCGACTACGCCGACATCGTGCTCCCGGCCACCATGCAGATCGAGCACACCGACCTGCACGAGGGCTACGGCCACATGTACCTGATGTGGAACTCACCCGCGGTCGAGCCGCCGGGCGAGTGCCTGTCCACCACCGAGACCTTCCGCCGCCTGGCGCGGCACATGGGGCTCACCGAGCCGTCCCTGTACGACTCCGACCTGGAACTGGCCGAGCAACTGCTCTCCTCTGGCCATCCGTCGCTCGACGGCATCACGGTCGACCGGCTGCGCAAGGAGGGCTGGGTCCGCCTCAACGTGCCGCGGCCGTTCGTGCCGTTCACCGACGGCTTCCCGACGCCCTCGGGCCGGATGGAGTTCGGCGCCGGACCCGCCTACGTCCCGCCGCACACGGCCGTGGCCGCCGCCTCGGCCGTGCCGGGGCCCTATCCGCTGGCGCTGATCACCCCCGCCTCCCACACGTTCCTCAACAGCACCTTCGGCAACAACCCCGAGTTGCTGCGGCGCTCGAAGGGCCCGCGGGTCCTGGTCAACCCCGCCGACGCCGCGTCCAGAGGGCTGAGCGACGGGCAGCGGGCCCGGGTGTTCAACGCCGGCGGCGAGTTCGAGGCCGTGGTCGAGATCAGCGAGAGGGTACGGCCGGGCGTGGTCGCGTCCGCCAAGGGGCACTGGGGCAAGCTGAGCCCGGGGGGCGCGACGGCGAACGCCGTGGTGGAGGCCCGCGACGCCGACATGGGCCGCGGCGCCGTCTACCACGACAACCTGGTCGAGATCGGCCCGTGCGCCGCCGAGTGACCGGACAGATCACCTCGACGCCGGCCCCTGGCGATCAGGTCAGCGCGAGTTTGTAACCCTCGTGGGACGCGACGAAGCCGAGGGAGTCGTAGAAGCGGTGGGCGTCCACGCGGGTCTTGTCCGTGGTGAGCTGGACCAGGGCGCAGCCCCGGGCCCGTCCGCGCTCGACGGCCCATTCCATCATCGTGTGGCCCAGACCCCGCCCGCGCAGCTCCGAGGCGATCCTGACCGCCTCGATCTGCATCCGGAGGGCACCCCGGCGGGAGATGCCGGGAATGTAGGTGAGCTGCATGGTGCCCACGACCTCACCGTCCAGCTCCGCGACGATCAGCTCGTTGGCGGGGTCGGCGTCGATGACCTCGAAGGCGGCACGATGCTCCTCGCCGTAGGCTCCCTGGCGGGCGGCCGCGACGGTGTCGTCGGCGAGCATGGCCACGATGAGCGGAACATCCTCGGCACGGGCGATACGGAGGTTCACCGGCATGGCGGCCAACCTATCCCGGAACACCACCGCACTCCTTCCTGGCACCCTGGACGCCCCTCGCGGGGACCTCCGGGGGAGGTCCCCGCCTGTCACCGGAGGGAGACGACGGGTAGGGGAACAATCAGGGTCGCTCCCCGATGTGAGCAAGGGGGCTCGGGAGGCAGTCTGATGGCATGAAAGACGAACTGACTCGACGTGACGAGATGTCCCTCGCCGGAGCGGCGCTGCACGGTGCTCCCTGGAAGACCGCCGCGGTGACCGGCGGCGCGGTGACCGCCGCCAGTTTCGGGATGGGAGTGCTCACCGGTGGCGGGGACCTGACCTGGGCGATGGTGGTCGGTATCGGGCTGTTCTCGCTCATCGCGGCCATCGGCTCGATCGGCAAGCCCAACAGCGGGGACCGGGTGACCCGGCAGGCCCGGCTCTGGGCGCTGCGCCATCCCTGGAGGTTCGCCCTCTATCCCTCGCTCGGTGCCGCGATGCTCATGTATCCGGTGCAGCTCATCGTCGACGGCGAGGGCGTGTTCAGCGCCGCGCTGGACGCCTTGCAGGGCGGGGTCGTGGTCTACCTGATCACGGCTGTCCTGGCGCTGACCCTCAAGGGCCGCGGCCAGACCTCGCTTCCCGGCGGCCGCTGAACCCTCGGGTGATCGCCGGGTCCCATGGGCGGCCGGTTCTCGTGTCGGCCACCGCCGGCCACCGTCGGTCGCCGTCGGTCGCCGCCGGCCACCGTCGGTCGCCGTCGGTCGCCGTCGGTCGCCGAGGCTCGCGGCCCGGCCGAGCCTCTCCGGAGTGACCGGGCCCAGAGCCGCTCCGCTAGGCGTACTCGTGTGCGGCGCGGCAGACGCAGAACTCGTTGCCCTCGGGGTCGAGCATCGTCACCCAGCCGGTGCCGTCGGGGTTGCGCCTGTCCTCGAAGACCGTGGCGCCGATCCCGAGCAGGCGCTCGACCTCCTCGTCGCGGGTGGTGCCCGCCGAGCCGGCGAGATCCAGGTGAAGGCGGTTCTTGACGGTCTTGCCCTCGGGAACCTTGATGAACAGCAGATCCACCCCGCCGCCCTGCAGGAGGATCTCGTCGTCCTCCTTCTTCGTCTCCGGATGGAACTCCCCGCCGGTGGCGTCACGCCAGAAGGCCGCCAGTTCGTACGGCTGGGCACAGTCGAAGGTCACGTATTGAACAACAATCATGCGCCCACCCAACCCGACACCATCAAAACCGTCAAGCCGGTTTCGGGCGACCCCACTCGAAGCGGGGCCGCCCGTGCCCGCCCCTCCCGATCACGTCGTACGGCGTGCTCGGGCAGGCGTACGGTCAGTGGCCGCCGGCGGCGAGGTTGAGTCCGACGACGCCCGCGATGATGAGCAGGATCGAGGCGATCTTGAGGACCGACGCGTTCTCGCCGAGGGCGACGATGCCCAGCACGGCGGTGCCGACGGCTCCGACGCCCGTCCAGACGGCATAGGCCGTACCGACCTCCAGGCTCTTCAGGCCCATCGCGAGCAGGCCGAAGCTGAGCAGGCCGAAGACGGCGAAGCCGACGCTCGGCAGCAGCACCGAGAATCCATTGCTCAGCTTGAGCGAGTACGCCATCGCGACCTCGAACAGACCGGCGACGAGGATGACGACCCAGGCCATGACAGCTCCTCCTTTGATCAGGAGCGTCGTCTTTGCCTACCGGGTACGGCGCGTCTCGTCCGGGAACACCCCTTATGAGGGTTCGATCGGTGGAACGCGGCGGGGTCTCACTTTGATTCCCACCAGAGCGTGAACCACCGGTCCCGGGGGACCGGCCACATGTCCAGCTCGATCACGGCCGCGATGACCTCGTCGGCCCGCTCCCGGCCGAGACAGAGCCTCCGGCAGGCGCTCTCGGCGAGGTCTTCGAGCCGGGTGAAGCGGGGCAGCGGGGCCAGGCGCCATTCGTGGTGGACCTCGTACCCGAGCCTCTCGGCGACGGCGATCACGTCGTGGGCCGTGGGGCGGCCGGGGCGGGTGATGCCGTGGAAGTGCTGCCAGAGGGGATTGAGCCAGCTCATCGGGTGTTGTCCGGTGAGCTCCAGGACGACCCGGTTCCGGGCGTGACCGGTGAGCTCGGCGAGGAACCCGGCCAGCCCCGGCACGTTGTAGACGACGTGGGCGGCGACCGCGACGTCCGCGACCGGCGTCTCGGCCGCCACGTCGGGCCAGCGGCCCCGGAGGAACCGGGTGGGGACGCCCAGCGCGTGAGCCCGGGAGGCCAGCTCGGCGAGCATGGCGTCGGAGACGTCGACCGCGATCAGCTCTCCCAGGTCGGGAGCGAGCGGCAGGGAGGCCGCCCCGGTTCCGGCGCCGACGTCCAGCACGCTCCCGCCGGGCGGGAGCGCCTCGGCTATCCGCGCCAGCGTCGGCCCCTCGGGGGCCGCGAGCGCACGGTCGGTGCGCTCGGCGAACCGCGCCGACGAGTGCCCCCAGGGGTCGGTCGGCGCCCTGGCCGCGATCTCCTCGGGAATGCTCCACCGTTCGAGGTCGGCCCGCCACTGTTCGTCCATGTGGCGAGCCTAGAAGAGCTTCGGGGGCCGGTCGATCGGCGCCGGGACGGGTGTCTTCGCATGTCGTGACGAACGTCCCAGTCGGTACGGTTTTCTAGGGGTTACTCGCGGGTAGCATTACCGGTAACGTTACTGGCGAGTATGGAAAGTTCCGGTTCCCCCGGTTTCAAGGAGCAGACCCCATGGGCCACTACAAGAGCAACGTCCGTGACCTGGAGTTCAACCTCTTCGAGGTATTCGGGCGCCGGGACATTCTGGGCACCGGCCTCTACGCCGAACTGGACGAGGACGTGGTGCGGAGCCTCCTCGACGAGGTCAACCGCCTGGCCACCGGCGTGCTCGCCGACTCCTTCGAGGAGGGTGACCGCAAGCCGCCGGTGTTCGATCTCGCCACCAACTCGGTGACGATGCCGGAGGGCTTCAAGAAGTCCTTCGCCGCCTACCGCGACGCCGGCTGGACCAACCTCAGCCTTCCCGCCGAGCTCGGCGGCCCCGGCCTGCCCAGCAGCGTGAGCTGGGCGCTGGCCGAGATGGTCCTCGGCTCGAACCCGGCCATCTGGATGTACTCCAGCGGCCCGGCCTTCGCCCACGTGCTCCACTCGATCGGCACCGAGGAGCAGAAGCGCTACGCCGAGCTGGCCATCGAGAACCAGTGGGGCGCCACCATGGTGCTCACCGAGCCGGACGCCGGCTCCGACGTGGGCGCGGGCCGCGCGAAGGCGGTACGGCAGGACGACGGCACCTGGCACATCGAGGGCGTCAAGCGCTTCATCACCAGCGCCGAACACGACCTGAGCGACAACATCTTCCACCTGGTGCTGGCCCGCCCCGAGGGGCACGGCCCCGGCACCAAGGGCCTGTCGATGTTCCTGGTCTCGAAGTACCACGTGGACCTGGAGACCGGCGAGCTCGGCGAGCGCAACGGCGTCTACGTCACCAACGTCGAGAAGAAGATGGGCCTGAAGGTCTCCACGACCTGCGAGCTCACCTTCGGCGACAAGCACCCGGCCGTGGGCACGCTGATCGGCGAGGTCCACGAGGGCATCAAGCAGATGTTCATGATCATCGAGCACGCCCGGATGATGGTCGGCACCAAGGCGATCGCCACGCTCTCCACCGGCTACCTGAACGCCCTGGAGTACGCCAAGGCCCGGGTGCAGGGCGCCGACCTGACCCAGCTGGCCGACAAGTCGGCCCCGCGGGTGACCATCACCCACCACCCGGACGTACGCCGGGAGCTGATGCTGCAGAAGTCGTACGCCGAGGGGATGCGGGCGCTGGTCCTGCTCGCCGCCACCTACCAGGACGACGTGCTGATCGCCGAGCACGAGGGCCGCAGGGACAGCCGCGCCGAGGCGATGAACGACCTGCTGCTCCCGCTGGTCAAGGGCGTCGGTTCCGAGCGCTCCTACGAGCTGCTCGCCCGCTCCCTGCAGACCCTGGGCGGCTCGGGCTACCTGCAGGACTACCCGATCGAGCAGTACATCAGGGACGCCAAGATCGACTCCCTGTACGAGGGCACCACCGCGATCCAGGGGCAGGACCTGTTCTTCCGCAAGATCCTGCGCAACCAGGGCGTGACCCTCGGCTCGCTGTACGACGACGTGAGGGCCTTCGCCGCCTCCGAGGCCGGCAACGGGCGGCTGAAGGAGGAGCGCAGGCTTCTCGCCGAGGCCGCCGACGAGGTCAAGAGCATGGCCGACACCATGGCCGGCTGGGCCATCGGCTCGCTGGAGGCGCCGAAGGAGGTCTACAAGGTCGGTCTCAACACCACCCGGTTCCTGCTCGCGCTGGGCGACGTGGTGATCGGCTGGCTGCTGCTGCGTCAGGCCGAGGTGGCCCTGGCCGCGCTGGGCTCCACCGGGACCGCGCGGGACGACCAGGCCTTCTACACCGGCAAGGTCGCCGCGGCCTCGTTCTTCGCCCAGACCGTCCTGCCCCGCATCGCCGCCGAGCGCCGCACGCTGGAGGCCACCGGTCAGGACCTGATGGAGCTGCCGGAAGAGGCCTTCTGAGCCCGCTCCCGAGGCAGGCAGGCGAGGGGCGACCTGTTTCAGGGTCGCCCCTCGTGGCTCGTCATCCGGCCGCCGTGTTCCGAGCCCGGTGGAGCGGGGGCCGACGCCGCCGGAGGGTTCACAGCCGCGCGGAGGCGAGGACGTCGAGGGTCGACGCCCGCTCGCGTTCGTCGCCCACCGCGCTCACCACCAACTCCGTCGCCCCGGCCTCGGCGTAGCGCCGGATCGCCCTCGCCACGACGGTCTCGTCACCCGCGACGACCGTCTCGTGCACTCCCGACTTGCCCTGGCGATCCAGCAGCGACCGGTAACTGGGGAAGCGCGCGGCACTCCCCACCTGCTCGGTCACCCGCCGCCTGATGCCGTCGGGATCGGCGGTGACACTCACCATGACCGTCGCCACGACCCGTGGAGCGGGCCGCCCCGCCTGCTCCGCGGCACGGGTGATCGCCGGAACGATGTGGTCGGCGACGGCTTCGGGTCCGGTCCACACGGTTACCGTGCCGTCGGCCAGCTCTCCCGCGATACGCAGCATCACCGGTCCGAGAGCGGAGATCAGCACGGAGGGCGATGTGGCACCGGGCACGTCGACCCGGCCCGCAGCGGTGAGGGTCTCCCCGCGGTATTCGACCTGTTCGCCGCGGAGCAGCGGACGGAGTGCCGAGAGGTACTCGCGCACGTGCCTGGCCGGCCTGTCGTAGGGGTAGCCGAACTGTCCCTCGATGATCGGTGGATGGCTCGGCCCGACGCCGAGGGTGAGCCGGTTCCCGGTCGCGACCTGGGCCGTGAGCGCCTGCGAGGCCAGGGCGAGCGGGTGCCGGGGGTAGGTCTGCACGACCGCGGTGCCCAGGCCGATGCCGGGCACCTCCCGCCCCACGAGGGCCAGCACGGTGAGCGCGTCCCACGCGGTGAGCTGACTGAGGAAGGCGCTGTCGAGCCCCGCCTCCGCCGCCGCGCGCACCTGGCCGATCATCTCGTCCAGACTCAGCCCGGCGCCGCCGACGTACACGCCGATTTCCATGATCTCTCCAACCTGAAGCGGACCTTCATCTTCCGCTCGCTCACGCTATCCTAAACTGAAGGCGAGGTTCCGTTTTGTTGGAAAGAGCGCGAGAGTAGGGGCGGCCGGTGCGAGCCGACGCGCGGCGCAACCGCGAACTCATCACCACGACCGCGCTCGACCTGTTCGCCGAACACGGGGCCGCCGTCTCCATGGAGGAGATCGCCCGCGCGGCCGGACTCGGTGTCGGCACGCTCTACCGCCACTTCCCCGACCGTCAGGCACTGCTGGAGAGCATCGCACTCGACACACTGCGCGGACTCCTGAAGTTCGGCCTGACCACCGACGCGGCGGACCTGTCTCGCTGGCAGGCCCTTCAGCTGCTCGTGGAGCACTGCGCCGGACTGCCCATGGCCCTGATCAAGTCGATGTCCGCCTCCCTGTCACTCCACCCCGAGCTGCTCGAACTGCAGCGGAACCTCGACACGCTGTTCGAACGGATCGCGGAACAGGCCCAGCTTGAGGGGACGCTCCGGCGCGACATCTCGCCCCGCGAGGTCGTCGGGCTGCTCAACGTCGCCGTCTGCCGCCCCGGAGCCCGCGCCGGCGACCACCTGACCACCGTGATACTCGACGGCCTGAGAAGCACGGCCCCCTGACCGGCGACGCCCACCCCGGGGGGCGAGGTGGTTGACATCTGGGCAATGTCCTTCTCATACTGAGATTGTCTCACTTTGAGAAGGACATGTATGGATGAGTCTGAGTTTCTGGCGGGTTACGACCCGCGGGTGTACCCGGCGGTCGCGGTGACCGTCGACGTGGTGGCGCTCACCATTCGCGGGGGCGGGTTGCGCGTTCTGCTCATCAGGCGGGGCGAGCAACCCCATGCGGGGCTGTGGGCGCTGCCCGGGGGGTTCATCCGGCCGGGAGAGGACCTGCCCCAGGCCGCGGCGCGGGAGCTGGCCGAGGAGACGGGGCTCTCGAACCTCGGGGACCGCGTCCACATCGAACAGCTCGCCAGCTACGGGACGCCCGACCGTGATCCACGGATGAGGGTCGTGTCGATCTCCTACCTGGCGTTCGCCCCCGACCTGCCCGACCCTTTGGCGGGCACGGACGCGGCGGACGCCGCCTGGCAGCCGGTCGACAAACTGCCGGAGCTCGCCTTCGACCACGATCGCATCCTGGCGCACGGGCTGGAGCGGGCACGCGGCAAGCTGGAGTACACCCCGCTGGCCACCGCGTTCGCCGGTGAGACGTTCACGATCTCCGAGCTGCGCGGTGTCTACGAGACGGTCTGGGGCGTGCCGCTGCACGCGGGCAACTTCCACCGCAAGATCCTGTCGGTGCCCGGTTTCGTGGAGAGCACCGGTGAGACCACCGAGAGCGGCGGGGTCAGGGGCGGTCCCCGGGCCAAGCTCTACCGGGCCGGCGACGCACGGCTCCTGCACCCCGCCCTGCTACGGCCCGCCAGGGAGGAGCAGATCAGATGACCACGGCCGAGGCGATCGCGCTGGTGACCGCCGCCCGCACCCCCGACGACCTGTTCGGCGGGGACGCTTCGCACCGGGCGTACCGGAGGCTGGCGAGGCTGCTCCATCCCGACCTCGCGCCGGGAGCCGAGGCCGCCGAGGCGTTCGCCAGGCTGGCGGAGCTGTGGGCGGCCCGTGGCGGGACCCCGGGACCGGCCGCGGAGACGGTGATCACCACCGGGCGGGGGACCTACCGGATCGGGGGCGTCTTCCGGCGGGGCGCCTCGGCCGTGCTCTACCAGAGTGGCCCGGACACGCTGCTCAAGCTCCCGCGCAGCCACGCGGACAACGACCTCATGCGCCGCGAGGCGGACGCCCTGGCGACGATCGAGCGAGACGGCGACCCGCTGCTCCTGCCGTACGTGCCGCGCCTGGTGGATTCGTTCCGGCACCGCCGTGACGGTGTCGAGCGGCTGGCCAACGTGATCAGCCGGGCGCCCGACGGGTTCGTGAGCCTGGACGAGGTCAGGCGGCGGCGGCCGGTGCTCGACGCGAGGGACGCGGCGTGGATCTGGCGGCGGCTGCTGGTCGCCGTCGGCGCGGCCCATCGGGCGGGGGTCGTGCACGGCGCGGTGTTCGGGCACCACGTCCTCGTCCACCCGGTCGACCACGGCCTGGTGCTCGTCGACTGGAGCCAGTCGGTGCCGCTCGGCACCCCGATCACCGCCCTGGTGACCAGGCACCGCGACGACTACCCGCCGGAGGTCCTGGCCAGGAAACCCGCCACCCCCGCCACCGACATCCACCTCGCCACCCGCTCAGTGGCCGCCCTCATGGGCGACCGGGCCCCCACTCCGATCAAACGCTTCGTCCGGGGCAGCCTGCTGAGCCCGCCCGGCGACGCGTGGCGGCTCCTGGGGGAACTCGACGACCTGCTCGACGACCTGTACGGGCCGAGGAAGTACCGGCCACTGCACCTTTGAGAACGTGCCACCCCTGATCCGAGGAGATCCCCCGTGGGAAGCGGAATCTGGTCCACCGACGTCTACTCCGCCGCCGCGAGCTACCGCGCGGCCAAGGGCTCAAGCGCCTTCGCCTACAGCGACGGCGGCGCCCGCTCCACGCATCCCGACCTCGACCCGCACGGGGTGACGCTCCGCGAGAGCCGCGACTCCGCCGAGCACCCCGTCTCCCTCGCCGTGGCCGTGCTGTTCGACGTGACCGGCTCGATGGGCGGGGTGCCCCGGACCCTCCAGAGCAAGCTGCCCGACCTGCTCGGCCTGCTGCTCCGCAAGGGCTACGCCACCGACCCGCAGATCCTCTTCGGCGCGATCGGCGACGCCACCTGCGACCGGGCCCCACTGCAGATCGGCCAGTTCGAGTCCGACAACCGGATGGACGAGCACCTGGGCAAGGTCCTGCTGGAGGGCGGGGGCGGCGGCCAGATGAGCGAGTCGTACGAGCTGGCGATGTACTTCATGGCCAGGCACACCTCGATCGGCTGCTTCGAGAAGCGGGGCCGCAGAGGCTACCTGTTCATCATCGGCGACGAGCTTCCCTACCCCCAGGTCAAGCGGCGCGAGGTCGAGAGCGTCATCGGCGACCGGCTCCAGCGGGACATCCCGACCAGGGAGATCGTCGCCGAGCTGACCAGGGTCTACGACGTCTACTACATCCTTCCGGCGGGGACGAGCCATGCCAGGGACGGCCGGGTGCTGGCCGCCTGGCGCGAACTGCTCGGCCAGAACGTGCTGGAGCTGGACGACCTCGACGCCGTCTGCGAGACCATCGCGCTCACCGTCGGTCTCGGCGAGGACGCCATCGATCTGCGGGAGGGGCTGGACGATCTCGACGAGCTCGGTTCGACCGCCGGGACCGCCGTGAGCAGGGCCCTCGCCAAACTCGACCGCGGCACGCTCGTGGTCGCCGACGGCCTCGACCTGGGCGGCGACAGCGGCGTGACGCGGCTCTGAAGACCTCCCCGCCGTGCGGCGGCCACCGCGAAAGCGGCGGGGAGTGCCACCACGAAGGGAAACGGCCCCTGTCCGGCGGTGGGAACCCACCGCCGGACAGGCCGCCACCACGAACAGAGGACCACATGCGCGAACACCTGATCGTGACAGACCTCGGCTACGGCGACGCGGGCAAAGGCACGATCATCGACTGGCTCTGCACCCGCGAACCCATCGGGGCGGTCGTCAGGTTCAACGGGGGTGGGCAGGCCGCCCACAACGTCGTGCTGCCCGACGGGCGGCACCACACGTTCGCGCAGTTCGGGTCGGGCACGCTCAGAGGCGTGCCCACCCACCTGTCCAGGTTCATGGTCACCGACCCGCTCTCGCTGGCCCGGGAGGCCGCCCACCTGAGCGAGCTGGGCGTCGACGACCCGTTCCGCCTGCTTACCGTGGACCGGGACGCCCTGCTCGCCACGCCGTACCACGTGGCGGCGGGGCGGGCCCGGGAGCTGGCACGCGGCGAGGACCGGCACGGGTCGTGCGGGATGGGCGTCGGCGAGACCATGGCCTACGCCCTGGAGCACCCGGAACTCGCGCCGACGGTCGGCGACTGCGAGAACCCGGCCCGGCTCACCCGAAAGCTGTACGCGCTCCGCGAGGCGCTCGGGGTGACCGGGCCGCCCGTCGAGGACTGCGTCGCCGCCTACCGGGCGTTCGCCGAGCGGGTGATCCTGGTCGGCTCCTCCTTCACGACCGCGCTGCTGCGCAGACGGCCCGTGATCTTCGAGGGGGCGCAGGGCGTGCTGCTCGACGAGTGGCACGGCTTCCATCCGTACACCACCTGGAGCACGACGACCTTCGCCAACGCGCTGGAGTTGCTCGACGGGGTGCCGGCCGTGCGGCTGGGCGTGCTGCGGACCTACACGCCCAGGCACGGCCCGGGACCGCTGGTCACCGAGGACCCGGCGCTGACACTGCCCGAGACGCACAACGGGACCGGCCCCTGGCAGGGGCCCTTCCGCACCGGTCACTTCGACGCGGTGGCCCACCGCTACGCGCTGGCGGTCGCGGGCGGGGCCGACGCCCTCGCGCTCACCCACCTGGACGCGCCGGTCTCGCGGATGTGCGTGTCGTACGACATCGGCGAGCTGCCGGTGGGCACGGCGGGTGACCTCGAAGGGCAGGCCGGACTGACCGGGCGGCTGTCGGCGGCCCGGCCGCACTACGCCGACGGTGTCGACGACTGGCCCGCGGCGGTGGCCGGGGCCCTGGGAGTCCCGGTGTGGCTGGGCTCCCGGGGACCCACCGCCGCCGACAAGGTCCTTCTCAGTGGTGTGACCGCGCCCGAAAGGGTATGACCCTTCTCGTACTCTCCCTTTACCTGGCAGGCAGCCTTACCCGGAGGAACTCATGGGCGTCGGGGTCAGCATCTTCTTTCTCACGCTCGGCGCCATCCTCCGCTTCGCCATCGACCCCACCGTGCTCGGCGAGGCCGTGCACATCGACGTGATCGGCCTGATCTTCATGATCGTCGGTGCCGTCGGGGTCGTGCTGAGCATCGTGATGGCCCCGAAGCGCGGGAACACGTCCGAAGACCGCCTGATGCACCGCGAGAACCACCCGCCGGAGGTCTAGAGCTCGAACTGGATCGCCGCCCGCGAGGCCAGGATCGGCTTGATGTGCTCGGCGATCACGGCCTGGTGCAGCGGGTGGTCGCGGTAGACCAGGTAGTCGTCGACGCTGTCGAAGTCCGCGACGACCGCGAACTGGTGGTTGCCCGGGTTCACGCCCGCGTCCGTGCCGAGGATGTAGGAGCGGATCTCCGCGATGGCCCCGGGGAGCTTGTCGAGTTCCGCCGCGACCCTGGCCCGCTGCTCGTCGGTGGCCTCTTGCGTCCAGGTGAACAGCACGACATGCCGGAACATGATCTTCCCTTCGTTTGGGTGCCCGGCCAGCGTAAGGCCAGGCGTCAACGGAACCGGCAACGGCCCCGCGATCGCGGGGCAGGGGCGGGGCGGGAGGACGTGCGACGGCGAGCCCCGGACGGGTGTCGCGGCCCGTCCGGGGCTCGCCGTCGAGAGGTGTCCCGTGCTCACACCGGGCGCGGTGCGGAACGGTGGCTGATCCTTATCCGGCCGGCACGCCGCGGCACGGCTTCGAGCACGATCTTCTGGGCCGCCTCGGGAATGAAGCGGAGGTCGTGGGTGATCAGGATGGTCGTGCGGCCGGCCATGAGCCTCTTGAGCGGCTCCATGATCCGTTCCGCGGTGAGCGCGTCGAGCCCCGTCATCGGCTCGTCGAGGACGAGCACCGGGGCGTCGCGCAGGATGGCCCTGGCGATGGCGATCCGCTGGCGCTGCCCGCCGGACATCAGTCGCCCACGCTGCCCGATCGGCGTGTCGTACCTGTGCGGAAGCGTGTTGACGAAGTCGTGGACGTCCGCCATGACGGCGGCGCGGACGATGTCGTCCAGGTCCGCGCCGGGGCGGCCGTAGGCGATGTTGTCGCGTACGGTCCCCGAGAAGAGCAGGTTCTCCTGCTGCAGGATGGTGATGTTGTCACGGAGCGACTCGCGCGACAGTTCCCGGATGTCGATTCCGTCGAGCAGGATGCGCCCGGCGGTGGGGTCGTAGAAGCGGAGCAGGAGCTTCGCCAGCGTGGACTTGCCCACCCCGCTCGGCCCGGTGCACACGACCAGTTCCCCGGGCTCGACGACGAAGGACATCTCGCGCAACGTCGGTCTCCTCCTGTTCGGGTAGGTGAAACCGACGCCCTGGAACTCGATGCGGCCACGGCCACGCCCCAGGTGGACGGGGGTGTCGCGGTCGGTGACGGCCGGTCGGGCCCGCAGGATCTCGATGACCCGGTCGGAGCCCGCCGCCGCCTCGGAGACGGTGAGGGCGATCTGCCCCAGGCTCTGCACCGCCGGGTAGAGGTAGGCGAGGTAGGCGGCGAAGGCGAGCAGCCCGCCGATGGTGAGACGCCCCGAGGAGATCTCCCACGCGCCGAACCCGAGAATGGCGATCAGGCAGATGGTCTCGATCACCTGCACGACGGGCCCGTACAGGGAGGACAGCCACGCCTGTGCCACGTTGGCCCGCAGCCAGGTGCTCCCCTCCGCGTGCAGTCGCTCGGCCTCGGTGCCCTGGCGGTTGTAGGACTGGACGAGTGCCTGGTTGGACAGGCTCTCCTCGATGACGCTGTTCATGGTCCCGTTGCTGAGCCGCTCACGCGCCGACACGGTCCTGAACCTGCCCGCGAAGGCCTTGGAGACCAGCAGGAAGGCCGGGGCCAGCAGGAAGGTCAGCAGTGCCAGGTCCCACCGGATGTAGAAGGCCGCACCGGCGAAGAAGACGGCGCTGGCGAGCGTGGTGAAGAGCTTGACCAGGCCGGAACCGACGAGTTCCTCGATGGCCTCGATGTCGTCGGTGAGCCTGGCCATCAGGTCACCCAGGCGGCGGTTGTCGAAGAAGTCGGGCGTGAGCGTCTGGATGTGCTCGAACACCCTGTCTCGCAGCCGCAGCAGGAAGCGCTCGCCGCCCAGGGCCGTGAGGTAGGACCCCGTGAAGGAGACCAGCCCCGCGACGGCCGCGAGGCCCAGCCAGGCCGCCGCGGGGAGCCAGAAGGCCCCCAGGTTCTGCTTGCTGAGCACCTCGTCGGTGATGAAGCCGAACAGGCCGATCGCGGCGACCTCGCAGACGGCCGCGACGATGGCGAGCACGCCACCGGCCACGAGCAGCCGGCGGATACCGCGGGTGTACGGCCAGAACTCCCGGAAGGTCCTGCGGATGGAGACCGTCGGCGCCGTGGGAGGACGACGCACCGCTGCCCTCGCCCCGCCGGGCGAGAGCGACTCTGAGAATGAGAGCCGGCGGGTCACCCGCCGGCCCTCACTTGTTTCTGCTAGCACCGGATCTGGCTACCACCACCACCCGCCGCCACCACAACCACATCCGCAGCGGCGGCGGCGCCGGCAGCAGCATCCACCCCAGGTCACGTACCGGCTGGACGGGAAGAGCTGCTTGAAAGTCATGGCTTCCCCCTTCGTGCTGAGCCTGTCGCGTCTTATCAATCACGACACTAGCACCCATACCCAGACAAACACCTCATATCGACACGCATTAAAGATGTTTTAACAACCCATTCAGAAAAGCCAGAAAACGTATCGGGAGTAAAGCCTGGCAAAAGTTTCACACGGCGACCCGGCCCCTCGCCCGAGCTGGGGATGTGCACCATAAACCCTGATCCACAAGGGACAAAAAGAGGTTTCCCGATTGTCGCCGGGACGGCGGCCGGCGGGGCGGCTCCGGAGCCCTCCCCGTCGGCTTTGACGGGAGGTCCGCCGGGTTCACCGGGCAGGGGAATCGCTTCCTCGATACGGTTTCCGGGTTCGAAACGGGCATGGCCTGCCCGGCGCCCACCTCGGCCGAGGAAAGCGAGAAGCCACTCCCCCGGGGAGCGTGGGAGCCACTTCCCGTCACGCCAATTGACATGTTCAGCGATTCACCTGCCGGATTTATCCGGCAGGTGAATCACCGCTCCGTCATGAAACCGGCTCCGGAATCACCGGGTCATGCCCAGGCGAGCATCCGGAGCGGGTCCTCAAGCATGGCGCCGACGTCGCGAAGGAACAGCGAGCCGATCTCCCCGTCCACCACCCGGTGGTCGAACGAGACCGCGAGCGTGCAGACCTTACGCGGCACCACCTGCCCGTCCACCACCCACGGCATATCCCTGACCTGGCCGAAGGCCAGGATCGCCGATTCGCCGGGGTTGAGGATCGGGGTGCCCGCGTCCACCCCGAAGACGCCCACGTTGGTGATCGTGATCGTGCCCCCGGCCATGTCCGCGGGCTGGGTGCGGCCCGCTCTGGCGGTCTCGGCGAGAGCGCCGAGGGCACCGGCCAGGCCGGGCAGCGACAGCAGGTGGGCGTCCTTGACGTTGGGAACGAGCAGGCCGCGCGGGGTGGCCGCGGCGATGCCCAGGTTGACGTGGTGCTTGACCACGATCTCCTGGCGCGCCTCGTCCCAGACAGAGTTGATCATCGGGTGGCGACGGGCGGCGACGAGCACGGCCTTGGCGACCAGGAGCAGCGGCGAGACCTTGATCTCGGCGAAGTCGGGCAGGCCCCGGAGGCGCCGGACCGCTTCCATGGTCTCCGTCATGTCCACCTGGAGGAACTCCGTCACGTGCGGCGCCGTGAACGCGGAGGCCACCATGGCCTGCGCGGTCGCCTTGCGCACCCCCCTGATCGGGATCCGCTCCTCGTCCTCCGCCGGCCGCGGCCTGGACGTCTCCCTCGTCACGGCCGCCGAGTGCGACCCGGACGTCGCGGCGCCGATCGCGGCCTGGACGTCGTCCCTGGTGATCGAGCCGTGCGGGCCGGTCCCGGTGAGAGCGGTCAGGTCGATGCCCAGATCCCTGGCCAGCTTCCGCACCGGGGGCTTCGCCAGCACCGCGACGCTCGTGGGCGGTGCGGCCGGGCCGGCGTCGCCCTCCCGCGCACCGGACGGCATCGCCTCGGACGGTACCGCCTCGGGCGACCGCGATCCGGTGGCCGCACCGGCGGGGGAGATGCCGGACGGCGACGGTTTACGGGGGCGGCGCTTGGCCGCGCCCGGCTTGACGCCGTAGCCCACCAGCACCGGCTGCCGCACCTCGGCGGGTGGCACGGGCACCATGTCGTCGGCCAGGGCCGCCGACCGCTCCGCGACGGGAGCCCCGGGGCCGGCACCGTCGTCCACCGAGATGATCGGCCTGCCGACGTCCACGGTCTCGCCCTCGTCCGCCATCAGGGCCGCCACGACGCCCTCGAACGGACAGGGCAACTCGACGACCGCCTTGGCGGTCTCGATCTCCACAATGGTCTGGTTGACCTTGACCGGGTCCCCGACCTTCACATGCCAGCGGACGATCTCCGCCTCGGTCAGTCCCTCTCCCACGTCGGGGAGCCTGAACTCCTTCATTCCAGCCCTCCTCTAGAACGCGAACGCGCGGTCGACGGCGTGCAGGACCCTGTCCAGATCGGGCAGGTAGTGGTCCTCAAGCCGCGAGGGCGGGTAAGGAGTGGAGGGCCCTCCGACCCTCAGAACCGGGGACTGCAGGTGGTAGAAGCACTCCTCGGTGACACGGGCGGCGACCTCCGCGCCGAAGCCGTTGAAGACGGGCGCCTCGTGCACCACGATGCAGCGCCCGGTCCTGCGCACCGACTCCGTGATCTTCGAGACGTCGAGCGGATTGAGCGAGCGCAGGTCCACGACCTCCAGGGACCGGCCGTCGTCCTCGGACGCCTTCGCGGCCTCCAGGCAGGTCTTCACCATCGGCCCGTACGCGAGCAGGGTGGCGTCCGTGCCCTGCCGTACCACCCTGGCCTCGTCGAAGGGGGTCCAGTCCGAGGAGTCGACATCCACCTCGGCCTTCTCCCAGTAGCGCCGCTTGGGCTCGAAGAAGACGACGGGGTCCTCGCAGCGGATCGCCTGCTGGATCATGGCGTAGCCGTCGGCCGGGTTGGAGCAGGCCACGACTCGCAGGCCGGCGGTGTGCGTGAAGTACGCCTCGGGCGACTCGCTGTGGTGTTCCACCGCGCCGATGCCGCCGCCGCAGGGGATCCGGACGACCACCGGCAATCTCAGCTTGCCCAGCGAGCGCAGCGGCATCTTGGCGAGCTGCGTGATGATCTGGTCGGCCGCGGGAAAGACGAACCCGTCGAACTGGATCTCGCAGACCGGGCGGTAGCCCCGGAGCGCGAGGCCGATGGCCGTCCCGATGATGCCCGACTCGGCCAGCGGGGTGTCGATGACCCGCTGCTCGCCGAAGTCCTTCTGCAGTCCGTCGGTCACCCGGAACACACCGCCGAGCTTGCCCACGTCCTCACCCATGACGAGAACCTTGGAATCGTCCTCCATGGCCTTGCGCATGCCCTCGTTGAGCGCCTTGGCCAGCGTGAGAATGGTCATGCCTCGAACCCCTCCAGGTAGGTGGCGAACTCCGCGCGCTCGGCGTCCATCAGGGAGTGCGGCTCGGCGTAGACATGGTCGAAGATGGCCAGCGGTTCGGGGTCGGGCAGCGCGAGGCAACGCTTGCGGACCTCCCGTCCGAGCTCGTCGGCCTCCGCGTCGATCGCGTCGAAGAAGTCCTGGTCGGCGATCTGGTTCTTGAACATGTAGGCCCTGACCCGCTCGATCGGGTCCTTGAGCTTCCACCCCTCCAACTCGGCGGCCACCCGGTAACGGGTCGGGTCGTCGGAGGTGGTGTGGGCGCCCATCCGGTAGGTGAACGCCTCGATCAGCACGGGCCCCTGCCCCGACCTGGCCTCGGCCAGTGCCTTTCTGGTGACGGCCAGGCAGGCGAAGACGTCGTTGCCGTCGACCCGGACACCGGGGAAGCCGAACCCGCTGGCCCTGCGGTACAGGGGGATGCGGGTCTGCTTCTCCAGCGGTTCCGAGATGGCCCACTGGTTGTTCTGGCAGAAGAACACCACCGGCGCGTTGAACACGGAGGCCCAGATGAAGGCCTCGTTCACATCACCCTGGGAGGTGGCGCCGTCGCCGAAGTAGACGATCGAGGCGGCCTCGGCGCCGTCGCGCTGGATGCCCATGGCGTAGCCGACCGCGTGCAGGGTCTGGCTGCCGATCACGATGGTGTAGAGGTGGAAGTTGTGCTCCGCGGGGTCCCACCCTCCGTGGTTGACGCCGCGGAACAGGCCGAGCAGGTTCACCGGGTCGACGCCCCTGCACCAGGCCACCCCGTGCTCGCGATAGGTCGGGAATGCCATGTCGGCCTCGGTCAGCGCCCGGCCGGAGCCGATCTGCGCGGCCTCCTGCCCGAGCAGCGATGCCCACAGACCCAGTTCGCCCTGGCGTTGCAGGGCCACGGCCTCCAGGTCGACCCGGCGGACCAGGGTCAGGTCCCGGTAGAGACCTCGGATCTCCTCGGGGGTCAGATCGATGTCGTAATCGGGGTGCTGGACCCGTTCTCCTTCCGGGGTCAGCAGTTGAATGAGCTCCGGGGGTGCTTCCGCACCACGAGAGGCGTCGGCTGTCACGTGCCACTCCTGTGTGCTAGGGGCCGTCCGGGTGGGTTCGCCACCGCTGTCCGGCCGATTCGCGGCGCGTTCGACCCGTCTGTTGGTGGTTCGTACGCGCTTGTGGCCATCGTGGCAGAGGTCACATACGTGTGCGCAAGACCTACCTCGGCGTCCATATGCTCCCCGTTCCCCGCGCGCTCCCTTTCACCCGCCTGTTTCGTCCGCGTGGCGCGGGTCCGGCCCCCGCGCCTGAGCGCGGCCGGAGCCGGTTACTCTTGAGGCGCCGAACCGTCCCCGTCGCAACCAGGAGGAACATCGTGGCGCGCGTCATCGTCGACGTCATGCTGAAGCCCGAGATTCTCGACGCGCAGGGGCAGGCGATCGCCCGCGCGCTGCCGCGGCTCGGCTTCTCCGGTGTCTCAGCGGTACGGCAGGGCAAGCGATTCGAGGTGGAGATCGACGGGCCCGCCGACGAGGCGGCACTTTCGGACGTCCGGAAAATGGCCGAGACCCTGCTCGCCAACACGGTGATCGAGGACTACACCGTCACCGTCGAGTCCTAGGCCGTCACTCCGCGCAGATCAACCGCCCAGATCCAGCTATATCCGGCAATATGGGCGGAGCAATCCCACGGCTTGACCACCAGTCAATAACATTACGGTTATTTTGCGGTTAGCCCGGATTCTGCAGGGAAGCCTTCACAAGGTGACGTCTGACCCCGGGAGGAAACCGGTGGACATGGAGTTCTCGCTGGCTCTGCCACGACAGGCCATCGGCATCCCGATGGTCCGCAGGGCGCTCGGCGACTCCCTGCGCTCACTCGGCGTCACCGAGGACTGCGTCTCCGACATCCTGCTCGCGGTGACCGAGGCATGCGCCAACGCCGTGCGGCACGGAGGTCCGGCCAACCGCTACGAGGTCGAGACCGCCATCGGTCACGGCCGCTGCGACGTCCGCATCATCGACCGGGGCCAGGGCCTCGTCGGAGTGCCGGAGCACTACCCGTCGGCCGATGTCGAGCACGGCAGGGGCCTGCTCATCATGCAGGCGGTGGTGGACGAGATCTCCTTCGACATCACCCCTGGCCGGGGCACCGTCGTGCACCTGCGCAAGCACCTGGACTGGGACGACGACGCCGCCTTCGCCCGCGGCCGGGTGCTCGCCGCCGTGTAGTCCCGGTTCCCGCCCTCCTGGGCCGTACGGAGGGCAGGCCACCCGTTTGTGTGATCGGACACTCCGCGTATGACCGCTTGCCCGGAGCGGATAGCCTGGGAGCACCGCCGCAGACCGACGTCCGATGTGAGAGACGCCGGCGCGGCGCCCGTTTGTGGAGGGGAACGCTGCCATGAGTGCTGCCCGCGTGGGCGTCGTCACTTTTCCCGGAACGCTTGACGATCAGGACGCGGCCCGCGCCGTACGCCACGCGGGTGGCGAGGCCGTGCCGCTCTGGCACGCGGATCCCGATCTCCGGGGGGTGGACGCGGTCTTCCTGCCCGGCGGGTTCTCCTACGGGGACTACCTGCGCTGCGGGGCCATCTCCAGGTTCGCCCCGCTGATGGAGGAGTTGATCCCCGCCGCCAGGGCCGGGCTCCCCGTGCTGGGCACCTGCAACGGCTTCCAGATCCTCTGCGAGGCCCACCTGCTGCCCGGGGCGCTGATGCGCAACGCCGGACTGCACTACATCTGCCGCGACCAGGGCATCCGGGTCGAGAGCAGCACCACCCCCTGGACCTCCGACTTCACCGAGGGCCAGGAGATCGTGCTGCCGATCAAGCACGGGGAGGGCCGCTACGTCGCCGACGAGGCGACCCTGGGCGCGCTGGAGGCGGGCGGCCAGGTCGTCTTCCGTTACACGGGCGGCAACCCCAACGGCTCCCTGAACGACATCGCGGGCATCCGCAACGAGGCCGGCAACATCGTCGGTCTCATGCCACACCCCGAGCACGCCGTCGAGGAACTCACCGGCGCCCCGAGCACCGACGGGCGCGCCTTCTTCTCCTCGATCCTGAAGAAGCTGGTGAACGCATGAGTCTCGACACCGTCAAGCGGGCCGAGGAGACCCCCGGCGAGCGCCAGCCGTACGCCGAGCTGGGCATGAAGGTCGAGGAGTACGAGCGGGTCCGCGAGATCCTCGGCCGCCGTCCCACCGGCTCCGAGCTGGCCATCTACAGCGTCATGTGGAGCGAGCACTGCTCCTACAAGTCGTCCAAGGTGCACCTGCGCCAGTTCGGCACCAAGGCTCCCAAGTCAGCGGCTCTGCTCGTCGGCATGGGGGAGAACGCCGGGGTCGTGGACATCGGTGACGGCTGGGCCGCCACCTTCAAGATCGAGTCGCACAACCACCCGTCCTACGTCGAGCCCCACCAGGGCGCGGCGACCGGCGTCGGCGGCATCGTCCGCGACATCATGTCGATGGGCGCCCGGCCGGTCGCGGTGATGGACGCGCTCCGCTTCGGCGGCGCCGACGCCCACGACACCCGGCGGGTGCTGCCCGGCGTGGTCGAGGGCATCAGCCACTACGGCAACTGCCTGGGCCTGCCCAACATCGGCGGCGAGGTCGTCTTCGACCCCTGCTACATCGGCAACCCGCTGGTCAACGCCCTCTGCGTGGGCCTGCTCCGCAAGGACCAGATCAAGCTCGCGGTGGCCCCCGGACCGGGCAACAAGGTGGTCTTGTTCGGCGCGCTGACCGGCCCCGACGGCATCGGCGGCGCGTCCGTGCTGGCCTCGGCCACCTTCGAGGACGAGTCGCACGCCAAGCGCCCCAGCGTCCAGGTCGGCGATCCCTTCATGGAGAAGCTGCTAATCGAGTGCTGCCTGGAGCTCTACCAGGCGGACGTGGTCGTCGGCATCCAGGACCTCGGCGCCGCCGGTGTCTCCTGCGCGACCACCGAGCTCGCCGCCAAGGGCACGGGTGGCATGAACGTCAGGCTCGACCTGGTGCCGCTGCGCGATCCCTCGCTGCGGCCCGAGGAGATCCTGATGAGCGAGTCGCAGGAGCGCATGATGGCGGTCGTCACCCCCGACGACATCGATGCCTTCATGGCGATCTGCGCGAAGTGGGACATTCCCGCGACCGTGATCGGCGAGGTCACCGACGGAGGCCGCCTCGTGATGACCTGGCACGGCGAGACCATCGTCGACATCCCGCCGGGCACCGCGGCCGACGAGGGCCCGGTCTACGAGCGGCCGTTCCAGGAGCCGGTCGGCCAGATCGCGCTGAACAGCGACACTCCCAAGCGCCTCGCCCGCCCCACCGACCTGCGTGCGGCGCTGCTTGAGCTCCTCGGCTCACCGAACCTGGCGTCCAAGGAGTGGGTCACCTCCCAGTACGACCGCTACGTCCGCGGCAACACCGTGCTGGCCCAGCCCGCCGACGCGGGCGTGCTGCGCATCAGCGAGGCCATGCCCGGTGCCGAGGAGACGAAGCGCGGAATCGCGCTGGCCACCGACGGCAACGGCCGCTACGCCCGCCTCGACCCGTACGCGGGGGCCCAGCTCGCCCTCGCCGAGGCGTACCGGAACGTGGCCGTGACCGGCGCGACGCCGCTGGCGGTGACCAACTGTCTCAACTTCGGCTCCCCCGAGGACCCCGAGGTCATGTGGCAGTTCGCCGAGGCCGTGCGCGGCCTGGCCGACGCCTGCAAGGCTCTCGGCGTCCCGGTGACCGGCGGAAACGTCTCGTTCTACAACCAGACGGGATCCGTCCCGATCCACCCGACGCCGGTCGTCGGCGTGCTCGGCGTCATCGACGACGTGGCCACCCGGGTACGGTCCGGTTTCACCGGTGACGGCGACCGGATCGTGCTGCTCGGCGAGACCGAGGCGGAGTTCGGCGGCTCGGAGTGGGCGCACGTGGCCCACGGCCACCTGGGCGGCCTGCCGCCCAAGGCGCGGCTGGCCTCGGAGCGCGACCTGGCTCTCGTCCTGACCACGGCCGCCTCGCAGGGACTGCTGACCGGTTCCCACGACCTGTCCGACGGCGGGCTGGCCATCGCCCTCACCGAGGCCTGCCTCGCCCAGGGCATCGGCTGCGCGGTCTCCCTGACCGGCGACGACGCGTTCGTCGAGCTGTTCAGCGAGTCCTCGGCCCGCGCGCTGGTGACCGTCAGGCCAGAGTCGTTCGACGCCTTCGCGAAGCTGTGCGCGACCCACGAGGTGCCCTGCTACGGCCTGGGCACCACCGGTGGTGACTCGCTGAACGTCAAGGGCGTCCTGGACATCCCGATCGCCGAACTCCGGGAGACCCACACGGCCACTCTGCCGGGCATCTTCGGCTGATCCTCACGCACCACGAAGGAGGGGTACGGCTCGCCTGAGCCGTACCCCTCCTTCGTTTTCGGTGCTTCGCACGGCACCCGGCCGGGTCCGTCTCCAACCTGGAAGAAGGTCCCCGACATGGGAGAAGGCCCCCGGCAGCCATCCGGGAGGCCCTCTGTCGCGCTGTCGTGCTCAGCCGGAGATCAGGAGGTGCTCATGCAGAGCGCGTAGACGGTGCCGGTGCTGTTCTTGCCGACCACGGTCCAGCCGTTGGAGCCGGTGGGCGCGCTCGTGTAGATCTGAGAGGAACCGCTGCTGCTGCTCATGCTGAAGCCGCCACCCGTGACGACCTTGCCCGCACCGCAGCTCACGCTCTGGCTTCCGCCCTGGCCACCGAAGCCGAACGACGCGGTCACGGTGGTGATGGTGGGAGCACCGGAGCCGCCGCCCGAGCCGGGGTCGCCCTTGTCACCCTTGGGGCCCTTCAGCGACGCGATGAAATCCGCCTTGGACTTGCCCCTGTTGCCGGGCAGTTCGAGCCAGACCTCATAGGCGCTCTTGCCGTCGTCGCCGTCCCTGCCGTCCCTGCCGTTCCTGCCGTCGTCGCCGTCCCTGCCGTTCTTACCGTCGGCGCCCTTCGGACCCTGAGCACCGGTGTCACCCTTGGGACCCTGCGGGCCGGTGGCGCCGGTCTTGCCGTCCTCACCCTTCGGACCCTGGGCACCGGTGTCACCCTTGGGACCCTGCGGGCCGGTGGCGCCGGTCTTGCCGGGGAGACCACGCAGCCCCTGCGGCCCCTGCGGGCCGGCGTCGCCCTTGAGGCCCTGCGGGCCGCGCTCGCCCTGCGGGCCGGCGGTGGCGATGCCCTGCTGCTGGCTCTCGCCCTGCTGCCCCCACCTGATCCGGATCTCGGTGGGCCTGCACTTGGCCGTCGCGTTGACGATGCGGGCGTAACGCGTCTGCTTGTGGACACACGCGTGGATCTCCGCACCCGCCGACGAGGCTACGGCACTACCGCTCGCGGTGAACAACGTCCCGGCGAGCACACCAACGGTCACGACGGCGAGCGTGCGTCCGCCCGGCAACTTGATAGCCACTGGGCTTCCTTTCTGCGACACCAGAGTCTGGTGTGATGGGAGAGATACACGTAGTACACGGCTCAACCGTTTCAATGGTTGACCCGCGAAACATCACGCTTTGATCTCGGAAGCACAAATGTCCGGATGCCTGCCGACAGCGGCCGCGTGCGGGATAATCGGGCCGTTCGGGGGAACCCGCCCGCTGGGCGTGGACGAACAACACAGGGAACCAACCGGGTTCTCCAGACACGGAGGCCACCGTGCCGACCACCACCCCGACAGACGCGGCCGCCGAGGGCCGCGCCGGACGGGCACCGTACCTGCCACCCGCCACCCATCCGGTCCGCGCCCTGGTGTGGGCGCTGCATCTGGCGCTGCCCATGCTCGGGCTCTGGCTGCTGCTGGCCAAACCCGACCTGAACATCGTTCTGCAGGACAACCCTGGCCACTTCTGGTTGATCGCCGCCGTCGCCGGGATCAACCTGGTTCTGGGCCTCATGATCAGCGAGGCATCGGCCAGACGGGCGGACGCGCGCCTGCTCCTGGTCTCCCTGGTCTTCCTGAGCAGTGCCGGATTCTTCCTGGTGCACGGACTGAGCACCCCGGGAATCATCCTGGGCGCCCCGAGCCACGGGTTCGACCTGTCCCACCCGGTGGGCCTCCTCGTCGCCTCGGCGTTCGCGTTCACATCGGCGCTCTCACTGGGGGACCGAGCGGCCGAGACCGTCCTGCGGCGCCAGATCTGGCTGCGCGGCGGCCTGGCCGCCCTGATCACCGGCTGGGGGATCGCCTGCCTGGTGCCGGGCCTGACCCCGCTGAGCGACTCGCCCCCCGAGGGCACCGGTCTGGGCGGCCTGGAGTGGATCGGGGTGGCCCTGTACGTGGTGGCGGCCGCGATGATGTTCCAGCTGCACCGCAGCCGCCCCGCGGTCGTGCTGATCAGCCTGATCACCGCCTACGCGCTGCTCGCCGAGTCCCTGGTCGCCGGGTTGTCCCACCGCAACTGGCACCTGTCGTGGTGGCTCTGGCACGTGCTGCTGACCACGGCGTTCCTCTTCGTCGCCTACAGCGCCTACCTTCAGTTCCGGCGGGAGGGCACGAGCGCCGGGCTGTTCGACTCGGTGGCGCTGTCGGCGACGGTCCGCAGGATCAGAGCCGACTACGAGGCCGCCCTGGAGGAACTCGTCGGCCACCTGCGGCGCAACCAGGAGAGCAGGGTCCCGATCGCGAACAGGCTGGCGGGCAGGTTCGGGCTCACCGAGTCCCAGGTGGCGGTGCTCGACCGGGCGGGTGAGTCGCTGGCCAACGAGCGGGAACTGAGCGACAGGCTCGCCGCGCTGGTCGAGGTGGGCCGGCAGGTCCGCGTGGGCCTGCCGGAGCGCGAACTGCTGGCGCAGAGCCTCGACCGCGTGCGGCAGGCGTACGGAGACGTCCGGATCAGGTTGGTCGACAACGGCCGGGTCGCCGTGAACTCCAGGGAGTACGGCCCGAAGGACTTCCCCGAGGACCGGCCGATCCGGCTGGAAGGGAAGGTCGTCCACCCCCTGACCGTGAAGGGCAGGCTCGCCGGGGCGCTGGAGGTGCCGATCGGCAGAACCCCGCAGGACGAGGCGCTCGCCGCCATGCTGGCCGGTCAGCTGTCCATCTCCCTGGAGAACGTCCGCCTCTACAGCGAGCTGGAGACCCTCTTTCGGCAGTACATGTCACCGGACGTGGCCCAGTCGCTGCTGGCCGACCCGCAGACCGCGGCGCTCGGCGGCGAGCTGGTGGAGCTGACCGCGCTCTTCGCCGACCTGAAGGGCTTCACCGGCTTCTCCGAGCGGGTGGCGCCCGGCGAGATCGTCGAGATGCTGAACCGCTACCACACCGCGGCCGTGCCCATCGTGCTCGGCAACGGCGGCACGATCGTGCAGTTCGTGGGTGACGCGCTGCTCGCACTGTTCAACGCCCCCGCCAGGCAGTCCGACCATGCCCTCGCCGCGGCGCGGGCGGGCCTGGCGATGCAGGAGGCCGCCGAGGAGATCGCGGCGGGGATGCCCGGCTATCCTCGCTTCAGGATCGGCATCAACACCGGTGAGGCGCTGGTCGGGAACATCGGCAGCCCCGAGCTTCGCGGTTTCAACGCGATGGGCGACTGCGTCAACGTGGCCGCCAGACTTGAGGGAATCGCCGACCCCGGCAGTGTCGTGATCGGCCAGAGCACCCTCGACCTGATCGGCCCTCGGGCCCGGACTCGTTCCCTGGGCCCGCTCAACCTCAAGGGCAGGGAACGACCCGTCCACGCCCACGTGCTGTCCGGGCTCTGGTAGCCCCGGGAGCCGTACGAGATCACCATGAGGTGGTTATGACTTCCTCCCCCGAGCCGGGTGAGTTCATCACATCGCTCACGAGCGATGAGGTGGCGGCCCTGTACGCCGCCGGGCGTCCCCGGCGCTGGGACAGGGGCGCGACGATGTTCACCGAAGGCGATGCGAGCGACTGGGTGGTCGTCCTGACGTCCGGCCGGGTCAAGGTGTCCTCGCACACCGCGATCGGCAGCGAGGTGGTCCTGGCGATCCGAGGGCCCGGGGCGTTGCTCGGCGAGTTCGCGGCGATCGACGGGCTGCCCAGGTCCGCCACGGTCACCGCCCTCGAACCCGTCGAAGGAGTCACGATCCGCGACTTTCCCGCCTACCTGCGGGACCACGGGAGAGTCGCGGTGCTGCTCATGCGGATGGTGATCGGCAAGATGCGCGACTCCGACCGCAAGCGGATCGAGTACGGCGCGTTCGACACCGCGGGCCGGGTGGCCACCCGGCTGGTCGAGCTGGCCGAGCGGTACGGCGAGCCCACCAACGGCGGGGTCCGGGTGACGTTGCCGCTCTCCCAGGACGAGCTGGCCGGCTGGACCGGCGCCTCCCGCGAGGCGGTCAGCAAGGCGTTGCGCTCCCTGCGCGACCGCGGGCTGATCGAGACGGGCCGCCGCCGTGTGATCATCCACGATTTGGAGGGCCTGCGCAGACGGGCGCGCTGAGGGCGCCCCCTCCCGCGATGCCGATCACCGCCCCCGGACCGGCTCGGGACGCGAGCCGGGTGGGCGTGCCGTGTCCCGTCACCCTAGCGCCGTCCGCCCCGGGTGTGGCCTGACGCGAGCCGCGAGCGAGATGGACGTGCCCTGTGACGGGCCTGGATCAAGATCAACGTACAACGTACGTCAGACTGTGACTCATGGTCGCAATCCCCCAGGACCTGCCCGGATCCCCTGAATACCTATCCAAACTCCGCTACGCGTGGCGGGTCTGCTCGGTCACCAGCCTCGGTATGGTCATGATCGGCATCTCCGGCAGCACGCTGAACGTCGCACTTCCCACCGTGGTCAGGCACTTTCACGCGGACGCGTTCGCGGCCGGCTGGGTCCTGCTGGCCTTCCTCCTCGTCAACACCGCGACGCTGGTGTTCTTCGGCCGGGTGGCCGACCTGCTCGGCCGGCGGGAGATCTATCTGGCGGGGTTCGCCCTGTTCACCGTCGGATCACTGCTGGCCGGGCTCGCCCCCGGCGTCTGGTTCCTGATCGCGATGCGCACCGTGCAGGCGGTCGGAGCCGCGATGGTCCTCGCCAACGGAACCGTGATCATCACCGACGCCTTCCCCCCGGACCGGCTCAGCCAGGGCATGGGCGTCTACATCGGCACCCTCTCGGTCGCCCAGCTCGCCGGCCCCACCGTGGGCGGCCTCATCGCCGAGGCCGCCGGCTGGCAGTGGATCTTCTGGGTGAACGTACCGGTCGGGCTGACCGCCCTCGTCTGGGGAGCGTTCACGCTGCGCCGGGTGCCGCGGGGGGCGCGCAGGCCGGTGGACGCGCTCGGCAACCTGATCGTGTTCGCCGCCCTCTCCGCGGCCCTGATCGCACTGTCCGAGGCGGGGTCCCGAGGCCTGTCCAGCCCCGTGGTGACCGTCGGCATGGCGATCGCGGTGGCACTGGTCCCGATGCTGGTCCTGGTGGAGCGCCGGGCGTCGCACCCCGTACTCAATGTGCGCCTGTTCGGCGAGCGCATGCTGGCCTCCGCCAATCTCGCCTCCTTCTGCAACGCGCTGGCGCGCTCGGCGCTGATCCTGCTGGTCGCCCTCTACTTCCAGGCCGCCAGGGGCATCGACGCCGTCACCGCGGCCCTGGGCGTGCTCCCCGTCCCGATCGGCATGGCCCTGGCCTCCCCGGTCACCGGCGCCCTCGGCCGCCGGGTCAGGCCGTACGCGCTGTCGGTGGGGGGCGCCCTGATGAGCGCGGCCGGGCTGGGCGTCCTGCTCCTGAACACCGCTCCCGCCACGCCGTACTGGATCATCGGGGTCGGCCTGTTCCTGTGCGGCTGCGGCAGCGGCACCTTTCTGACCGGCAACACCACCCAGGTCATGGCCGCCCTGCCGGCGGGGAGCCTGGGGGTGGTGAACGGCTTCCGGCTTATGATCATGAATGTCGGGATCGTGCTGGGGGTCGCCCTCGCGCTCAGCGTGCTGACCGGATCGGTCAGCGCCGAGCTGCGCGGACAGGTGTACGCGGGCACGCTGTCGCGCCTCTCCCCCGTCGCCGTGGAACACCTGATGGCCGGCTTCCAGCGGACCTACGCGGTGCTGTTCACCGTCGCCCTGTGCGGGGCCGTCGCCGCGGCACTGGCCTATCCTCGCCGCCCCCTTCAGGTGGCCGGGAACGACTGATCGGCGGCTCGGCGACGGGCTTCGATACTCGGACATGACCCCCTACCAGCGTGTCTCCCTCCCTCGTACGACATGGCCGACATAATGGGGATGGCCCGCCGGTCAGGATGGACGTCGGGCGCCCTCCCGCACCCTTCTCCTCCCCGGAAACCCGCGTCACCTCGCCACCCGGGTGTTCGACAGGAGGAGCACATGCGTTCCGTCACACGGATCGGGATGGCCACCGCTCTCATGATGAGTCCGGGCGTTCCGATCGAACCGGATGCCGTCCCCACGCCCACGCCCACGCCCAGCGCCACGGCGACGTCCACCCCCACCCCCAGCGCCACACCCACCCCCAGCGCCACCATGACGTCCAGCGCCACAGCCAACACCACGGCCACCGTCACCACCAAAAACCACCAGAAGGTGTCAATTCCTCCCATAGGAGGGAGAAACAGCATCCCCAAGGCGCTGAAGAACGTCCCGTCGCTCCGCGTCCTGCCCCCGTGGCCCCGGCAGGCCAGCCATGTCCGGATATTCGTGCACTGCCCTCCCTCGTCGAACCACGCGCTCGTCGGCTCCACCGCGTTCAACCTGAAGGGGTCGAACCGTCTCTACCGGGAGATCGGGATGGGACTCTCCGACCGGGGACTGGTGCACCGCAGCGCGTCCATCTCCTACTTCGCCCTGCCCGGACCCCACGGGGCCTGCCTGAAGTGCGTGAAGGTCACGATGAACAAGAAAACCCGGATCAGGCGGATCCGGGTGACCGGCCGGGCCTTCGCCCCGCTCTACGTACGAAGGTTCAGCATCTGGCAGTTCTTCGACTGACGATCCACCGCTGACCGGGTGCCGCCCCCGGTGGCTCTCACCTGAGCCACCGGAGAGCGGGAACGGGGGTCAAGAGCCGATCTTGCCGCCCTTCGCGTGCCAGGCGACCACGACGGACGGGCGGGGCTGTGCGGTGCCGCCGTCCGGCCAGTGGCTGCTGGGAGCCTCGGGGGTGGCGCCGTTGGTCTCGCCGGGGTGTTGCACGGCCACGAAGACGCTGCGCTGGTCCGCGCTGACCAGCGGGCCGCAGGTCTCCGCGCCGACCGGCACGCTCAGGAACTGCTTGAGGTGGCCGCGCTCGGAACCGCGGACCGGCATGACGAACAGGCCGTCGTGGGCACCGAGCTGGCTGCCGTCCGTGGAGATCCAGAGGTTGCCGTCGGCGTCGAAGGCCACGTTGTCCGGGCAGGAGATCGCCGAGACCTTGGTCTTGTCGAACCCGGCGAAGTAGGTCGCGGGGTCGTTCGGGTCACCGCAGACCAGCGGCAGGGACCAGGCGAAGGTCGTGGCCCCGGCGTCGTTCCGCCGCTCGACGATCTCCAGGATGTGACCGTGCTTGTTCGCCGGGCGCGGGTTGGCCTCGTCCACCTGGGCCGGAGTCCGGTTGGTGTTGTTGGTCAGCGCCACGTAGACGCCACCGGTGACGGGGTTGCGCTCCACGTCCTCGGGGCGGTCCATCTTGGTCGCCCCGACCTTGTCGGCCGCCACCCGGGTGTGGACGAGCACCTCCGCGGCCGTCATCCCCGGGACGTGCGAGACGTCACCGGTGACCAGCGGGATCCACTCGCCCGAGCCGTCGAACTGCCCGTCGGCCGGGAGCCCGCCGGTGCCGTCGATCTCGGTGGCGGGGCTGTCTCCGGTGAATCTGGCCACGTACAGCGTGCCGTCGTCCAGCAGGTCCCGGTTGTTCCGGTCGAAGCCGGGAATGTAGCGCTTCCTGGAGACGAACTTGTAGACGTACTCGAACCGGGAGTCGTCCCCCATGTAGGCCACCACCCGGCCGTCGGCGGCCAGGGAGGTGGTGGCACCCTCGTGGGCCAGCCTGCCCAGGGCGGTGCGCTTGATCGGGGTGGAGTCCGGATCGAACGGGTCGATCTCCACGATCCAGCCGGTACGGTTGATCTCGTTCGGGTGTTTCGCCAGGTCGAACCGTTCCTCGACCCGGTCGAACCTGCGGTTTCCACTCGGGATGCCCGTCGTGGCGCTCACCCCGTACCGGGTGAGGTAGGGCTTCTGCGCCTCGGGCACGCCGTTGCCGTTGACGAAGTACTGGTTGAAGTTCTCCTCGCCGCTGAGCACCGTGCCCCACGGCGTGGTGCCGCCCGCGCAGTTGTTCAGCATGCCGACCGGCGTGGTGCCCTTCGGGTCGGCCGCGGTCTTCAGCAGGTCGCTGCCGGCCGCCGGGCCGGTGAACCTCATCTGGGTTTGCACGGTGATGCGACGGTTGTAGCGACGGGGCCCCTTGGTCACCAGCCTCCACCGGCCGGAGGCGCCCACCCGCTCGACCTCGACCACCGAGCCGCCGTGCGCGGCCATCGCGATCCTGATCTGCTCCTCCGTCGCGGCGGTGCCGTCCGTGTAACCGCGGAACATCAGGTTCTCGTCGGTGTACTCGTGGTTGACCCAGAGCAGGCCACGGTGCTGCCCCAGCTGGAAGAGCGTCACGTAGTCGCAGTTGTAGCCGAACTGCTTAGCCTGCGCGGCGGCCGTCTGGTTCTCGAAGTCGAACGCCGGAGCGCCGGGCAGCACCGGGTCACCCCAGCCCACCACGACCGCCGACAGGTAGCCCGCGGGGACCGTCACCCTGTCGTCGGTGTTCGGCGCGATGGCGGTGAAGCGCGGGCCGTCCTTCCGGCCGGGGGCCTTCGCCCCCCGGCCCGGATCGGCGACGGCCGGGAGCGCCGTACCGACCCCCACCCCGGCGACGACGGCGCCCAGGGCGCCCGCGCGCAGCACCCCGCGCCGGGTCATCGCCTCGGCGACCACGTCGCCGAAGTAGGTGTTGTCACTGGTGTTCGTCACATCGTGGGCGCACTGGTCACCGCAACGGAACCGGCAGGTGAGCGCACTGCGGCCACCCTTGTGAGGGCTCGTGAGCAGGGGCAGCAGGCGGCGCGGCGACATGTTCGCCACAGGGGCCTCCAAAAAGGGGTGGGGTCTTACCGCCCGGACGCTACGTGCGCCGGCCGAACCCGAGGTGAACGACATTTGCCGGGACGGTGAACCGTTCTCCGGCCGTCACCGGAAGCGGGCAGTTCGGCGGCGTCCTGTCGTCGGAACAGCCCGCTCCGGCGGGCATCATGGAGGGCGTGCCGCCTTACAAGCCCGACCCCGCCAAGGTTCACGCCGCCCTCGACACCCAGCTGAGCTCCCTCGACGAGCCGCCCTACGACGGTCCCACCGGGGTCGCGGCGCTGCTGGACGCCTGCGTGAGCGTGGTGCTGCGAGCCTTCGAGCGCGAGATCCGCCCGGAACGGGAGATCACCCGCTTCGCCGTACGGCATCTGCTGGACAGGCTGGCGACGGCCGCTCCCGGCCGGACCGTCGAGGTCCGGGTCCCGCCCTACGCGGCGGTGCAGTGCGTGGCGGGTCCCCGGCACACCCGAGGCACCCCGCCCAACGTGGTGGAGACCGACGCGCGCACCTGGCTGGACCTGGCCACCGGCCGTCTGACCTGGCCCGCGGCGATGGCCGCCGGTAAGGTCGCGGCGAGCGGAGCCCGCGCCGACCTGTCGGAGCACCTGCCGCTGCGATAGCCCTCGCCGTTCCCCGGCGCGGGCCTCCCCGGGGGGCTCGCCGCCCCTCAGGGGGTGGGGCGGAGCCGAACGCCGAACCTGTCCTCGATGCAGCGCTGCTGCAGCTCCGGTGGCAGGTTGGCGCAGTCACCGATCTTGCTGTAGAGCCAGCTCAGGAACACCGCGGCGACGATCAGAGTGAGGGCGCTCAGCACTATGCCCACCCATGCCCTGCCCGGGGCGGACTTCTTGACGAGCGCGACGATCCCGACGATCAGACCGACAATCGCCACCAGCACGCCGAAGCCGCAGATGACGAGCGACACGATGGCCACGATCCCGAGCACGAGTGCGGCGGTGCCGAGCCCCTCGCCCTGCCTGCGGTCCTCACCCGGATACCCCGGGTAGGGCGTGGCGCCCGGATAGGCGGGCGTGCCAGGCGGCGGGTACGGCGGCTGGTAGGGACCCGCCGCGGACGGCGGCTG
Source organism: Streptosporangium sp. NPDC049644 (assembly GCF_040675205.1). Taxonomy (NCBI): domain Bacteria; kingdom Bacillati; phylum Actinomycetota; class Actinomycetes; order Streptosporangiales; family Streptosporangiaceae; genus Streptosporangium; species Streptosporangium sp. NPDC049644. The sequence continues at coordinate 43,612 of NZ_JBFAOJ010000013.1, forward strand.
GTAGGGGCCTTCCGCGGACGGCGGCTGCGGGCCGGGACCTCCGTAGGGCTGCCCGGCCTGCTGAGCCTCCCCGTATCTCGGCTGCTCCCCGTAGCCGGGCCGGCCCGAATAGCCCGGCTGAGGGGTGCCGGGGGCGGGCTCGGTGGACTCGGGGGGTCGAGGCCGGGCCGCGGGCTCCTCGGCGGGCTCAGGCGGTTCGTAGCGCGAGGGCTGGGCGGGGCCGGGCTGGTCAGGACCGCCCTGAGCCTCCGAGGTGCTCTCCCAGCCGGGATACGCGGCGGGCGTGGTACCGGGCGCGGGGTGCGGCGGCCGTTCCTCCGGCGAGGGCACTTCCCGCTCCCGCCCACCGGACTCCGGTGTCTCGTCCCCCTGCGGAGCGTCCGGATCGCCGGCCTGGTCAGGCGGGGGGATCTCCGGCGCGACCGGCGTGTCCGGATGCGGCGGCACCCTCGGCTCCTCGGGAACGGGGGACGGCGCCTCGCCGGGGCCGGGCACGGGCGACTCGGGATCCGGCTCCTGCCACGGCTCCCGCCGCGGATCGGGCTGGTTCGGGTCCACAGGTGTTGTCACGTCTATTCTCCCGACGCTTGGGCATGCCGGATATCTCACACTCCCCTGTCACCTGCCGACGAAACAGGCTGACACGGTAAAACACCGATGATCGTTCGGTCAGGGTGCGACATGCCACGGAACGGACCCTAGGTGCGAGCAGGGAAGAAGCCGACCTAGAATGAAGCATGTGTTGAAGGGCGACGGCCATCTGAGCCATGACCTTGACCCCCACGACCGGCCTCCGAAGGACGCATGTGGCGTCTTCGGGGTCTGGGCTCCTGGGGAGGAAGTCTCCAAACTCACCTACTACGGACTGTACGCGTTACAGCACCGCGGTCAGGAGTCCGCGGGCATCGCGGTCAGCGAGGGCAGCAGGATCCTCGTCTACAAGGACATGGGACTGGTCTCCCAGGTCTTCGACGAGTCCGTGCTCGGCACCCTCCGCGGCCACCTGGCGATCGGTCACTGCCGCTACTCGACGACCGGGTCGAGCGTCTGGGAGAACGCGCAGCCGACGCTGAGCTCGACCGAGGGCGGCGGGCTCGCGCTCGCCCACAACGGAAACCTGATCAACACCCCGGTGCTGGCCAGGCGTCTGGCCCCGGGTTCCACCCGGGCGACCACCGACACCGAAGTGCTGACGTCGCTGCTGGCCCAGGATCGCACCCAGTCCATCGACGACGCGGCCGCCGAGCTTCTTCCGCAGGTCAGGGGCGCCTACTCGCTCGTCTTCATGGACGAGCGGACACTTTACGCGGCCCGTGACCCCCAGGGCGTCCGCCCGCTGGTCCTGGGACGCCTGGAGCGCGGCTGGGTGGTCGCCTCCGAGACCGCGGCCCTGGACATCGTGGGCGCCACGTTCGTCCGCGAGATCGAACCGGGTGAGCTGATCACCATCGACGAGCGCGGCGTGCGCTCGCGCAAGTTCGCGCTCGCCGAACCCAAGGGCTGCCTGTTCGAGTACGTCTACCTGGCCCGTCCGGACACCACGATCGCCGGGCGCGGCGTGCAGACCACGCGCGTCGAGATCGGCCGCATGCTGGCCCGCGAGCACCCGGTCGAGGCCGACCTGGTCATCCCCACGCCCGAGTCGGGCACCCCCGCCGCCGTCGGCTACGCCGAGGAGAGCGGGATCCCGTACGGCCAGGGCCTGGTCAAGAACTCCTACGTGGGCCGGACCTTCATCCAGCCGTCCCAGACGATCCGCCAGCTGGGCATCCGCCTGAAGCTCAACCCGCTGAAGGAGGTCGTCGCCGGCAAGCGCCTGGTCGTCGTGGACGACTCGATCGTCCGGGGCAACACCCAGCGGGCGATCGTCAAGATGCTGCGCGAGGCGGGCGCCAGGGAGGTGCACGTCCGGATCTCCTCTCCGCCGGTCAGCTGGCCGTGCTTCTACGGCATCGACTTCGCCACCCGGGCCGAGCTGATCGCCGGTTCGCTCAGCGTGGAGGAGATCCGCGCCTCGCTCGGCGCCGACTCGCTCGGATACATCTCGCTGGAGGGCCTGACCGAGGCCACCACGATCCCCGCCGACCGGCTCTGCCGCGCCTGCTTCGACGGTGACTACCCGATCCCGATCGACCAGGACAACGTGGGCAAATACGTGCTGGAGGCCAAGCATTGAGCAGGTCAGGCAGTCAGACCGCCCGGCCGACGAGAGAGGCCCCATGACCAGCTACGCGGCCGCAGGAGTGGACATCGACGCGGGTGAGCGCGCCGTCGAGCTGATGAGATCGAAGGTCGCGCGGTCCCGGCGGCCCGAGGTCGTGGACGACGCCAGCGGCTTCGCCGGCCTCTTCGACGCCTCGGCCCTGCTGTCGTACCGGCGGCCGCTGCTCACCACGTCGACCGACGGCGTCGGCACCAAGGTCATGCTGGCCCAGCGGCTGGGCAAGCACGACACGATCGGCCTCGACCTGGTCGGCATGGTCGTGGACGACCTGGTGGTCTGCGGCGCCGAGCCGCTGTTCATGACCGACTACATCGCCTGCGGCAAGGTCGTTCCCGAACGGATCGCCGAGATCGTGGGCGGCATCGCCGAGGGCTGCCGCCTGGCGGGCTGCGCCCTCATCGGCGGGGAGACCGCCGAGCACCCCGGAGCCATGGGCGCCGACGAGTACGACCTCGCGGGCGCCGCCACCGGCGTGGTGGAGGCCGACCGGATGCTCGGCCGGGACAGGGTCCGCGAGGGCGACGTGGTCCTCGCGCTGGCCTCCTCCGGCGTGCACTCCAACGGCTACTCGCTGGTCCGGCACATCATCGACCGGGCCGGGCTGTCGCTGGAGGCCGAGCTTCCCGAACTGGGCCGGACCCTGGGCGAGGAGTTGCTGGAGCCGACCAGGATCTACTCACTCGACTGCCTGGAGCTGGCCCGCACGGTCGACGTCCACGCGTACGCGCACATCACGGGCGGCGGCCTGGCGAGCAATCTGGCCCGTTCGCTGCCCGACGGGCTGGACGCGCTGCTCGACCGCTCGTCATGGACCCCGCCCGCCGTCTTCGAGGTGCTCGCCGGACACGGCCGGGTGGCTCAGGCCGACATGGACCGCACGTTCAACCTGGGCGTGGGCATGACCGCGATCGTCGCCGCGGAGGCCGTGCGGCCCGCCCTGGCGCTGCTCGGCGAGCGCGACCTTCCGGCCTGGGTGCTCGGCGAGATCGTCGAGGGCTCCGGCCAGGCACGTTTCCGATGACCCGATGGACTTTCCCCGCCCCGGGCCGGGGCGGGGAAAGTCCCGGGTGAGTCGAGTACCACGAAAAGCGCCCCGGACCACCGGAGCGCCGCATATTGTCGACTCCCAGCGAGAGGGACACCCTGCGGCTCTGTGCTCACCGCCGGGTGCCCCGCTCACCGTCAAACCGAAACCCGCCTAGCGGCGCCCGGATGTCCCGTCGTCGCGGTCATCCTTGGAGCCGAAGTCATCGGCGTAATCGGCGTACCGATCCGCCAGCTCGTCGTAGGCGTCGTTGGAGTCGTCGTTGTGGTTGGAGTCGTCTCTGACTCCGAGCTCGTCGCGAAGACGCTCAAGATCAGTGCCACCGCTGTTGTACTTCAGCTGGCGAGCAACCTTGACCTGCTTGGCCTTTGCTCGGCCGCGCCCCATTGGCTCGACCCCCTCGTGTGGGGTCGTGCCCGACCCCTCGTCGCTAACGCACCACGCACTGACGCCACCTGACTTGAGGCGCCAGCTCTCGTTCGCCTACAACCGTACCCGTTTTACGCCCGGCTCGGTACGCCGTATGGGCGTGTGGGGCTAGTGGCCCAGCCAAATGCCCCTAATTCGCCCGACTTCCGACATTCTTCGCTCAGCCAGCCTATCGGCTGCGACAGCCGGAGGGATGCCGTCCTCCGCCGCGGTGGAGAAGATCTTAAGAGTCGTGTCGTAGATCTGGGTGGCCTTTGCCCGCGCCCGGTCCATGTTGAACCCGGCGATCTCGTCCGCGACCTGGATCACCCCGCCGGAGTTGACCAGGTAGTCGGGCGCGTAGAGGATTCCCCGGTCGGCGAGCTGCTTCTCCACGCCGGGGTGGGCCAGCTGGTTGTTGGCCCCGCCGCAGACGATCGTGGCGCGCAGGCGGGCCACCGTCTCGTCGTCCAGCGCTCCGCCGAGGGAGCACGGCGCGTAGACGTCGATGTCGGACCCGGTGAGCTCCAGCCGGTCGGCGACCACCTCCACCCGCGGGTGGCGCCGCAGCAGCCGTGCCACGGCCGCCTCGCTCACGTCGCAGATCACGACCTCGGCGCCCTCCTCGACCAGGTGGCCGACCAGGCGGTGGCCGACCTTGCCCACGCCCTCGACACCGACGCGCCTGCCGCGCAGCGTCGGCGTGCCGTAGGCGTACTCGGCGGCGGCGCGCATGCCCTGGAAAACGCCGTAGGCGGTCAGGATCGACGAGTCCCCGGCTCCGCCGTTGGCCGGCGTCCGGCCGGTCACGTAGGAGCTCTCGCGGGCCACGACGTCCATGTCCTCGCTGTAGGTGCCGACGTCACACGCGGTGTAGTAGCGGCCCCCGAGCGACTGGACGAACCGGCCGTAGGCGCGCAGCAGCGCCTCGCTCTTGTCCTTCGCCGGGTCGCCGATGATGACGGCCTTGCCGCCACCGAGGTCGAGTCCCGCCAGGGCGTTCTTGTAGGCCATCGCCCGTGAGAGATTGAGCACGTCCGCCAGCGCGGCCTGCTCGCTCTCGTAGGGATAGAACCTGGTGCCGCCCAGGCCTGGGCCCAGGGCCGTGTTGTGGATGGCGATGATGGCCCGCAGGCCACTGCGCTCATCGGAGCAGAAAACGACCTGCTCGTGCCTGTTCTGGCCGGTTACCGGGCCCGCGTCCTTGTGGGACAGCCCGAAGACGTCGGTCACTGTGGTGACTCCCAGTCGTCCGTTCCCGCCGCTCCGTCGCGGCGGAGATCACCTTCAGCGTAGCCACAAGCCCGCGGCGGGACGACTCACGCGAAGGTCTCATCACGTTCGACCGGGCGGACGCGCCGCCTCGCCGCGGTCGCCGCGGCTCCCGCGTTCGAGACGGTCGGGTCCCGGGGCCGCGGCCACGAAAGCCGGTCCGGTACGGACAGCGGCCCGCCGTTCGTGACACGATGCGGACGTGTTGCCCTACGCCGCGTACCTCCGCGTCTACGAGCCACTGGTCGCGTTCACCCCCGCGGAGCGCGTCTCGTGGGCCGCCTACGCCGAGGCGGCCGACCGACCGCGCCGCGCCGGCGCCCTGCACGCCGAGCACGGCGAGGCGGTGCGGCGCCTCCTGGGGATCCCACCGGCCCCGGCACCCGCCCAGGAGAGCCCCAACGCCTATCTGAGGCGCGTGGAGGAGGTCCTGTACGTCTGCCCATGGCAGAGCAGGCTGAGGTCGTGGCTGGCCTTCTCACGCTTCCGCGGGACGACCCCGCCCAAGCTGATGGAGCGGTTCGTCCCACCCGCCGTCGCGGCGCAGACCGCCGACGACTTCGACCGGTTCAAGCGCCGTACCGACTCGGCCGCGCTGCGCACGCACATCCGCGGCTCCACCTGGCACGTTCCGACCTCGTGGTTCGTCCCCTTCGACGGCAACGAGCGCTGGCTGGTCATCGACGGCGACGGGAGCCAGGGGGGCACGACCACCACGCGCAATCTGATCTACGTCACCTCCATGGCCCATGCCAGGCGCCGCAGCGCCCGCGCCCTGCAGATCATCAGGAGACAGGTCGGCGAGGTCTCGATCACCGCCGAGGTCGAGGACGTGGCGCGCTGGCTGGAGGAGTTCCACCCGCATTCGCTGGTCGAGCTCGACTACGGCGGCATCGTCAACCTCATGGACGACGAGACGCTCCAGGCCGACGAGTCCGTGGCGGAGCTCGCGGCGGCGCTGACGGGTCTGGAAAAAGGCGAGGAAGAACTGGCGTTCGCCATGTACCAGCGCGTCATCCTCCGCTGGCGATCAATACAACTTCTCGAATCAGCAAACTGACTCGCAAATCATCCCTTCGACCTGCGTAAGTAGGTCCGTCGATGACCGGGGATGCACCTACGAACTGAGTAGTTTGCCGTTTTCACTGCGATACCACGAAACGTGTCGCTAGAATCACCGAGCGTGACAACAACACGTGCACAAGAGAGATGAGTCACTCAAAGACTCGCCAATCGCTCTACGTGGCTGTATGGTCACATCGGGTGATGCCGTATATGGCCCAAACTGCCGCACGCAATGGCCATAGGCGGACATCCGTGACAAGCGTCAAGTCGCAGGATCGCTGTCGCCGGTCCACATGGAGGAGAGGCCGCACAAATGTCAGCTCGTACACCCGAGGCAGAGCCGCTGCTCACCCCGGCGGAGGTCGCAACCATGTTCCGCGTCGATCCCAAGACCGTGACCCGGTGGGCGAAGGCGGGCAAGTTGACGTCCATCCGCACCCTGGGTGGACACCGCCGGTACCGGGAGACCGAGGTTCGCGCGCTGCTCGCGGGGATTCCGCAGCAGCGCTCAGAGTAAGACGGGGGCCGTCACTGACCTAGGGGGATTGGTGCGCGCTCACCCTGTGAGCGCGTAGGCCACACAGGTTTATGGGGAGCGGCGTCGCCCGCCCGGCGCCGCCCCAACCACATGTCCGACGGCTTCCCCGGACCGATCAGCTCGTCTGGTCCCGGAGCAGGTTGTCCAGCAACTCGCCGACCTGCGGGTCGTGCTTGGCCGCCACGCCGAGCAGCGCCACCATGTGGTCGACCAGCATGCGCTCCAGGGCCGGCCGCTCGATGTCGCGGTGCTCCAGCCAGTCGAGGCCCGCGGTCTCGACGGAGGCGATCCAGGAACGCAGCGTGATGCGGAGCGCGGGGCCGGGCTCCTCGACCCGCATCTGCTTCATGATCAGTAAGAACAGCCGGTTCCTGACCGAGTCGACGATCTCCCCGATGTCGCCGCTGCGGTTGGCGGGACCGCCCCTGAGCAGCGCGGCGAAACCCGCCGCGTGCTCCTCCACGAAGTCGAAGTACCGGGTGAGGCCGCCGGCCAGCTCGTCCAGCGGACGGCCGTTCTCATGGGGCTTGAGCCTTGCCTCCAACTGGGCCGCGGCGCTTTTCAGCGCGGCGACGTAGAGCTCCTGCTTGCCGCCGAAGTAGTGGTAGACCAGAGCCCGCGACGCGCCGGCCGCGGAGGCCACGTCGTCGATCGACACGTCTTCCGCGTCTCGCCTGCTGAACAACTCCAGGGCCGCCGCCATGAGCTCCTCACGACGCCGGTCCACGCTGAGCCTGCGCCGCGCCGGCCGCGCGTCACCCGCCGCAGGTTTCGCCTGTTCGGCGGCTCCGGATGTCGAACCCACACCGTGAAGACTATCGGAGTCGGTACGCACGGCGTTGAGGTCAAGATCGGAGTTCCCTACCCCGGAGGCCGTACCCCATTCGGAACTCGATCGTTTTGAGTGACAGGTGCCCATCCACCATCGCGGGGGAGAGCCATGTCAGGACCGCCGGTCAACACCACCGTCACCCGAGCCCGCGGGTTCGCCGAGCCCGTCTTATCCGACGGCTGCGGACCACGCCCGAGACCCACGATCCGCAATGTGGCCGAACGCGCCGGTGTCTCCAAATCACTGGTGTCGCTCGTCCTGCGCGGATCGCCACACGTCAGCGAGCATCGCAGGCAGGCCGTGCTCCAGGCGGCCAGAGACCTCGGCTACCGGCCCAACGCGGTCGCGCGCAGCCTGGTCGAGGGCCGTACCCACCTGGTCGGGGCGCTCGTCGCCGACCTGCACAACCCGTTCTACGCCGAGTTCCTGGACGGCCTGCAGGAGAGCCTGCACGGCGACGGGCTGAGGCTCCTCATCGGCAACAGCCAGTGGGACCCCGCCTTCGAGGACGAGGCGGTCGAGGCGTTCCTCGAACTGCGCGTCGACGGGCTCGTCCTGCTCGGCATCGCGCCCACCAGCGGGACGCTCATCGAGGCCACCGGCTACACGCCCACGGTCGTGGTGGGCGAGCGCGACATCGACCTCGGCGGCGTGGACATCGTCGTCGACGACGACCAACTCGGCGCCCGTCTGGCCGTCGACCATCTCGTGGAGCTCGGCCACCGCCGAATCGCCCACATAGAGGCCTCGGGCATCTCCTCCGGGCGCTTCCGGTGCGAGGGTTACCTGGTCGCGATGCGCAGGCACTCCCTGGCCCCGTACATCATGGTCGAGGAGGGGGCCTCCAGCGAGGAGGGCGGCGCGCGGGCCGCGCACAGCCTGCTCACCCGCGACCCCCGGCCCACAGCGATCTTCGCCGCCAACGATCTGGTGGCCATGGGCGTGCTCTCCGCCGCCGCCGAACTGGGCCTGCGGGTTCCCGAGGACCTGTCGGTGGTCGGGTACGACAACATCCACCGTGCCGGGACCCAGCCGATCTCGCTGACCACCGTGGACCAGCCCCGCCGCGCCATGGGCCGTTCCGCGGCCGCGCTGCTGAACGACCGGATCGGCGACCCCGGCAAGGCCTCACGCCTGCGCCAGGTCGCGCCGCAGCTGGTCGTACGGAACAGCACGAGTGCCACCGAGCGCTGAAGCGCCTGCCTGGAGCGTTACAGGACGCCCAGGCAGGCTTCATCAACTCCCCAAAATCAGGTCAACATCGCGAACGCCGGTGTGCCGCCGGTGTTGACTCTGGCCGAGACGAGGGGGGTAACAATGCGTGATCCGGAACTGGTGTCATGCGCCCAGCGGGCCGCCGCCGAGCTTGAACGGGCGTGGGCGCACTGGCGGGCCGCCCGGGGCCGTGGCGGGGACGCCGGAGCCGAGTCCGTGGCCAGTTACGTGGCCCATTCGATCGACCATCCGTGGGGGCGTCCGCGCGTGGTCCTCGGACTCGACGCCGAGGACGCCAGGGAACTCGCCTCGCTCCTGCAGAAGCAGGAGGTCGGCGAGCACGCCTGGTAACAGAAGGTGACAGCCGGGTATATATCGCAACAATGGCCTAGCCATGTCGTCGCGCCACGTAGGTTGGGTGGTCGACGACCTACCAGGGGGCGATGAGCGTGACCGGCAGAGCACTCGCGACGACCCTTGTCCTGTGCGGCCTGGGCGCCGCCGCCTGCGGCGGCACCACCGGCGGCGCGGACCCCGGGCAAGATCGCGTCCCCGTCCCCGCGGCCGCCACCACCGCCCAGCCCGCGACCGGCGAGGCGACCGGCCTGGCAGCGGGCGCGGCGAGCGGGTCCGCACCCACTCCCACCGCGGCCCGCAAGCCGTTGAGCGGCAAGATCGTGGTCATCGACCCGGGTCACAACGGGCAGAACTACCGCCACCCCGCGGAGATCAACAAGCAGGTCGACGTGCTGACCCAGCGGAAGGCCTGCGACACCACCGGCACCGCCACCGCGAACGGCTACAGCGAGGCCGCCTTCACCTGGGACGTCTCCCAGCGCCTGGACAAGATCCTCAAGAGCCGGGGCGCGAAGGTGGTGCTGACCCGCGCGAACAACAACGGCTGGGGGCCGTGCATCACCCAGCGGGCCGCGATCGGCAACAAGGCCAAGGCGAACGCGGCGATCTCGGTCCACGCCGACGGGTCGGGTCCCGCCAACCACGGCTTCCACGTGATCATCCCGAAGAAGATCGGCGGCCCGGTCGACCCGGTGGTCAAGGACTCCGAGAAGCTCGGCGTCGATGTGCGCAACGCCCTGAAGCGCGGCACCGACCTGTCGTACTCCACCTACATCGGCAAGGCCGCCCTGGACTACCGCAGCGACCTCGGCGGACTGAACCTCTCCACGGTTCCCAAGATCTTCGTCGAGTGCGGCAACATGAAGAACCCGACCGAGGCGGCCAAGTTCCAGCAGGCGGCGTTCCGGCAGAAGATCGCGCTCTCCCTGGCCAACGGGCTGCAGCAGTACCTGACCCACTGAGGCCCGCTCAGCCTCCCGCCGGACCGGCCAGGCCCAGGGACCCGAGGTTGTCCTCGGCCGGGTGGCGGCGCGCGGCCGGACCGGCCGCGAAGGCCCGCAGGATGTTCCCGGTGGCCCTGCGGACGAAGGCGGCGGCCCGTTCCGTGACGCCGTGGCCGCAGCGGGCCCCCCGCATCGCGCACACCCAGCGCATCGTGCCCGAGGAGAACACGGCGGCGCCGCTCGGCACCGTGTAGTAGGCGCTGTGCGCGACCGTGGAGCGTCCGCCGCAGTCGACCGGGGAGACGGACAGGACCTCCATCGGGCGGGGCACGCCCGCGCCGACCCGGTCGGTCTCCACCCCCACCATGCCGGGGAAGGTGGTACCGCGCCGCACCCCGGTCCCCTTGAAGATCCAGTTTCCGGGACGCCAGACCACGTAGGCGGACTCGGAGGGGAAGCAGTCGTACATCGGGCCGGTCAGCGAGCTCTCCGGCCTGCCGGTCGCGCGCCACAGGACCGTGTGGGCGTCCTCGGCGGCGTCCTTGTGGCAGACGACCAGGCGGCGGTGGCCCAGAGGCGTCGCGGCGAAGCGGATCCGCCAGTACACGGCGTTGGCTCCGAGGAAGGCGAGGTTGGTGCCGTGGTCGCGGGCCGCCTCGACGGTGCGGCGCATGCGCGCCGACCAGTACTCGTCGTGGCCCAGGGAGACCAGGCCCCTCGCCCCGTCGAGGAGGTGCGGGTCGCGGTCGAGATCCGCGCTCGTGACGTAGGCGAGCGGGACACCGCTGCGCTCGGCGACCTCGATGGCGTCGCGTTCCATGTCCAGGAAGAGCCGCGCGCCCGATGTGTCGTAGGGGCGGTCGAAGCTGACCGCGCGGGACCTGTCGGTGAAACCGCCTGGCCCGCGGTAGAGACTGCGGCCACCCCAGTCGTTGTACGCCTGCCAGGTGGTGACCGCGTTGACGACGACCAGGCGTGCCCTGGTGGAGGTGGACCTGACGGTGAGGGGCACGTAGCGACTGCCTCCGGTGGCGGCGTCCAGCCTGATCAGGTAGGAGCCCTCCGGCCAGCCGGAGGTGTCCACCTCGGGGCCCGGCCTCCAGTGGGCGGCGGTCACCGTGCGGGTGGCGGCGATCGTCCTGGCCGGGGCCTGCCTCATGCCGGGCAGCCCGCCCGCCCGCCAGACCTGCCTGGCCCCGGCTCCGCCGTACCAGCCCATCCGGAAGGCCCTGGCGGTGTAGCGGTCGGCGGTGGTCGAGACGTACAGCCGGAAGCTCTCTCCCGGCGGCACGCTCACCCGGTCGGCGAAGCCCTCGATCTCATGCTCGGCACCGCGGTGGCGCACTCGCCAGTCCGGGGTGCCCGGCCTGGCGTTCTCGATCACGGTGGCGCTCCGTACCGCGGACGCCGACGCCGAGGGAGTGGGCGAGAGCGGCTCCGCGGGCCGCTCGACGGTGGCGCTGCATCCGGCGACCAGCAGTGTCGCCATCAGGGTCATCAGCGGTGTACGGGCCGAATGCCGGGACGTCTGGAACATGAGCAGCAGCATGTCCAGCTGGGCGATCCCCCGCGGTTCTCCCTCGCCGGACTTGGGTGGTTCTTGAGCTCATGATCCGGGTCGGCAAAGTAAAAGGCTTATCCGCCGATGGGTTTGGCATGATGCGAACCATGACTGACCTCCTGCCGCTTCCCGCCGCGTACACGCCTGTGGACGGCTCCCTCGGGCTCTCCCCCGGAGTCGGCGTCCGGGGCCCCGCCGAGCTGGTCGACGCGGTACGGCTCGCACTCGCCGTACTCGACCCGCGCCCGGACGAGGCGGGTGTGATCAGGGTGGAACCCGACGCGTCGCTCGGCGCCGAGTCGTACACCCTGGACGTGACGGCCCAGGGCGTGCGGATCGCGGCCGGAGACCGCGCCGGGGCCTTCTACGCGGGCCAGACGCTCCGGCAGCTGCTCCCCGCCGCGGCGTTCCGCACGGTGCCGAGGACGGGCTGGAGCGTCCCCCTCGGCCGGGTGCGGGACGCGCCCCGGTTCTCCTGGCGCGGGGCGCACCTGGACGTGGCACGGCACTTCATGCCCAAGCGCGAGGTGCTCAGGATGGTCGACCTCATGGCGGCGCACAAGCTGAACCGCCTCCACCTGCACCTGGTGGACGACCAGGGCTGGCGGGTCGAGAGCCGCAGGCACCCGCGGCTGCACGAGGTGGGCTCGCACCGCCCGCGCACGGTCACCAGCTACTACCGGGAGGACCTGACCTTCGACGAGGTGCCGCACGGCGGCTACTACACGCTGGACGACCTCGCCGAGATCGGCGCCTACGCGCGGGCCCGCGCCGTGACCGTCGTGCCCGAGATCGACGTGCCGGGACACGCGTCGGCGATCCTCGCCGCCCATCCCGAGCTGGACGCCCGCGCCACCGGGGGCCGACGACCCGAGCCCTTCCGGGTACTGGAGCGCTGGGGCATCTCCCCCGCGATCCTGTCCCCGCTGCCCGGCACCGTCGACTTCCTGACCGACGTGTTCGACGAGATCCTGGAGGCGCTGGGCGAGGCCCCGTACGTCCATATCGGCGGGGACGAATGCGTGCTCGACGACTGGGCCGCCTCCCCCGAGATCGTCGCCTTCCAGGCGGAGCTGGGGCTGGGGAACCTCACCGACCTGCACGCCTGGTTCCTGCGTCGGCTGGCGGACGTGCTGGCGACGCGTGGCAGCCGGGCCTTGGTGTGGGACGAGGCGTTCGTCAGCGGCATGCTCAGGCCCGACACGATCGTGATGCCCTGGCGCGGCCCCGGGGTGGCCAGGCGCGCCGCCGCGGCCGGGCACGACGTGGTACAGACTCCGGTCTTCCCGCTGTACTTCGACTACGCCGAGGCCGCGTCCGAGCTGGAGCCGGTGGCGATCGGCGACACGATCACCGTCTCCGACGTCGCGGCCTTCGCCCCGGCGCCGCAGGAGTGGACGGCCGGGGAGCGGGAGCGCGTGCTCGGGGCGCAGTTCCAGCTGTGGAGCGAGCGGCTGCCCGACGGGCGCGCGGTGGACTACCGGGCCTGGCCCCGAGGGTGCGCGCTGGCCGAGGTCACCTGGTCGGGCTCGGCCGGGGCCGGGTTCGACGCCCGGCTGGAGACGCATCTGGGCCGCCTCGACGCGCTCGGCGTCGAGTACCGGCCGCCGGCCGGCCCGCGCCCCTGGCAGCTGGGCGGTACCGGCCATCGGCGGCACCGGCCGGGGATCGTCAGGGCGGACGAGGCCATGAGGCATCTGGAGGAGAAGACCCACGACGCCGACTCGACCCGGCCGAGCCTCTGACCCCGGCCGACCGGGACGGAAGAGCACCGACCGCCCCGGACGGCCGGACAGGGCCTGCGGCGGATCAGCCCGCCACCTGGTAGCCGGCCTCCTTGATGGCGGCGCGGACGGCCGCGTCGTCGAGAGAGTCGCCGGAGACGTCGACCCTGCCGGTCGCGAGGTCGACGTCGACACCGGTGACGCCGGAGACCTCGCCGACCTCCTCCTTGACCGAGCTCACGCAGTGGCCACAGGTCATGCCGGTGACGGTATATGTGATCACGCTCATCGTGCCTCCAATGCCCCAGGGTTACCTGCCCAGGGTATATCGCCCCCCGGGGGGAGCGGATCAGGCCGCGGTGCGGCCGATTATCTGCCGGAGGTCCACCACGCCGTGACGGCGGAGCCTGCGGGCGAGCTCGCGGTTGACGCGATACGCCCAGAGGGGCCCCTCGTAGATCAGCGCACTGTAGCCCTGAACGAGCGTGGCCCCGGCGAGCAGGCGTTCCCAGACGTCGTCCACGTCCTCCACACCGCCTACGGAGACGAGCACCAGGCGGTCGCCCACCCTCGCGCGCAGCCTGCGCAGCACTTCCAGGGACCTGGCCTTCAGCGGCCTGCCGGACAGGCCGCCGCTCTGCCGGGCCAGGTCACGCTCCGCGCCGGTCAGCGCCTGCCTGCCGATCGTGGTGTTGGTGGCGATGATGCCGTCGAGACCGAGCTCCAGGGCCAGGTCGGCGACCGCGTCCACATCGTCGTCCGCCAGGTCGGGCGCTATCTTGACCAGCAGCGGGGTGCGCTTGGGGGTGGCGTCGGCGACCTCCTTCACCGCCCGCAGCAGCGGGCCGAGCAGTTCCACGGCCTGGAGGTCGCGCAGCCCGGGGGTGTTGGGCGAGCTGACGTTGACGACCAGGTAGTCGGCCAGCGGAGCGAGCTTTCTGGCGCTGGTCACGTAGTCGTCGACGGCCCCCGACTCGGGCACCACCTTGGTCTTGCCGATGTTGACGCCGACGATCGCCGGAACGCCCCTGGGCCTGCTCAGCAGCCGGGCCGCCGCGGAGGCTCCGGCGTTGTTGAAACCCATCCTGTTGATGATCGCCCGGTTTCCCACGAGGCGGAACAGCCGGGGCCGGGCGTTGCCCGGCTGCGCGTGGGCGGTGATCGTGCCGACCTCGACGTGGCCGAAGCCGAGCGCGGACACGGCCTCCACACAGCCGGCGTCCTTGTCGAAGCCGGCCGCCAGCCCGAACGGGCCGGGGAAGTGCACGCCGAAGGCCTGCACGCGCAGTGCGGTATCGCGCGGCGCGAGGCTGCGGTGGAGCAGCCTCTTGACCACGGGCATGACCGAGAGGGCGCGGAGCGCGCGCACCGTCAGATGGTGCGCGTCCTCCGCGTCGAGGCGGCTGAGGACCTGCGAGAAGACGAATCTGTACATCACCGATCAGGTTAGTGCCGACTCGCGCCGACCAGGTCACCGGTGTGCCTGATCAGCGGGCATTCGCCGGGTTCAGCCCCAAGACGTGAGCAGGATCACCGCATCTCTCCGGCTCCTTCGCCGAGCAGTTCGGCCGCGAGGTCGGCGACCCGGCGACGGCTGTCCCTGGCCTGCTTGCGCAGACCGGTGAATGCCTGGGTGGCGGTCAGGTCGTGCTTTCCCATCAGATAGCCGATCGCCCGCTCGATGACCACGCGGTAGTCGAGGGCGTACTGGAGCTGCTCGGCCAGCGCGCTCTTCTCCTCGGCGGCCATCGCGGCGGCGAGCAGTTGCTCGATCACGTCCGCGTAGCCGTAGAGGGCTTGAATGTCCGACTCGTCCCACTGGTAAACCGTGGCCTGGTAGACGTTCAACGTACCCACCGGCTCGCTGCCGAGCCGGACGGGCACCCCTGCCACCGCCCGCACCTCCGGGTGGAGCCGGTCGGCGAGCTTCGGCCAGCGCGGGTCGACACGCACGTCGCTCGAGGTCACCGCGCAATTCTCTTCAAACGCGGAAATGCACGGTCCCTGACCAAGATGGAGCTGCGCGCCCTCAAGACTCCGCCCCGGGTCGTCGGTGGCGACCAAATAGCGAAGATCCTTTCCCTCCTCCGCGAACATCAGCCCCGCACCCGAATACCCGAACAGCGAGTTCACCACGTCCACGGCACGCTCCAGCTGATGGACTATGCCTATGGCGGGCGAGGTCGTCCTGAGCTTTCTCAAGCTCGCGACCAGCGCTTCCGGATCAATGTGAGTCATATGCGGGGCGCCTTTCAGCGTCGACCTGGTTACTTGACACGCACACTACGACTGCCCAGAAATAGGAGATCTATTGGCCAGCGCCTGGAGAACCATCACCATGAGCTCGCCGAGGCGTTCCCCGGCCCGGACTTTCGCGGGTTGCCATTCATGGCTCATCCGGTCGTAGAAATTCAGGGTGCCGATCAGCCGTTCCTCGGTTCGCAACGGCACCGAGAGCACCGCGCGGACCTCCGAGACCCGCGCGGCCACGCCGGGGAACCCGAGGGGCCTGGCCGCCCTCAGGTCGTCGACCGTGACGTCCTCCCCCCGGGCCAGGCTCTCGATGGCCGGCCCGGAGCCGATCTGCTCCTGGATCAGCTCCAGGCGCCGGCCGTGGTCGTCGGAACCGCCGATCGCCCGCAACCGGTCGTGGTCGTCTATCAGCATGAGCGCCGCGCCGTCGGCGCCGAGAACGTCGGCGAGCGCACCGAGGGTGCGATCGATGAGCCGGGAGAATTCGAGGACCTGTGTCATGGGCGGGCTTCCTCCACGTCGAGGTAGCTCCGCGGACACAGGGCGGAATGATCTGCGGATCAGAGCCTAGTGCTGCCCGATGACTCCGGCCAAGCGGTTCCTTTCCCCGGCCGCATATCGCCGTCAACACATCGTCAAGCGTTCGGCAAACAGAGATCGGCAGGGTGGACCGCATGAACACCCTGTCACGTTCGGCCATCGCCCGGCGGCGGCGCACCCTGGCGCACACCGTGCTCCGCGACCTCACGGAAACCGGTGACGTCACGGTCCCTGTCTGGTGGGAGGAGGAGATCCAGCGGGAGTTCGGCGGGCTCGGCGGGTTTCTGGCCGAGCTGAGCCGGCAGTGGTGGACCGCCTACGCCGCACACCTGGACGCGCTGATCGAGCTCGGCGTCGACGACCCCTCCCAGGCGTGGGACGACGTCGCGGCACAGATGCCGCGGCTACGGGCCGTCCTCGACGCCTACCCGGACGAGGCGTCGCTCGCCGAGGCCGAGCGACGGCACTGCGACGTCCTGCGCTGGACCACCCGGCGCGAATCCAAGCCCGCGGCCTGAGGCTTTACCCGGGGTGAAAAGAATATTCACCGGAAATCGGGTAGCCATGAACGATGGTTCGATCTGTCCAAGGTGAGTCACCACCTCACGGAAATCCCGATGATCACTCCGCCGACCTGCGCCTGGGCATACGCCTGACGCTGGCGGTGGTGGCAGTGGCGATCTTCACGGTGCCGTTCGTGGTCCTGCTCGTACTTGTGAAGACCTCCTCCTCACCGCTCAGGAGCTTCGACGAGGGCATCGCCCTCCAGCTGCACGCCCAGGCACTGGAGCACCCCGGCTACACGGCCTTCCTCAACGTGGCGACCGAGGTCTTCGGCCCCTGGACATGGCGTGGGCTGGTGCTGCTGACCGCCGCCTGGCTCTGGTACCGGGGCGCGCCGCGGCTGGCCGTCTGGGCGGTCGCCACGATCACCTTCGGCGGCCTGCTGAACCTCGCGGTCAAGGGGATCGTCGACCGCGCCCGGCCCGACCTGCCCGATCCGGTGGCCTCGGCGCCCGGCGCCTCCTTCCCCTCCGGCCACGCGATGGGCGCCGCGCTGGGCGCGTGCATCCTCGTGCTCATCCTGCTGCCCTTCCTGCGGACTCCGGCCTCCCGGATCGCCGCCTGGATCGTCGCGGCGGTCATCGTGGTGTTCGTCGCCTACAGCCGGGTGGCGCTCGGCGTCCACTGGACCAGTGACGTCGTCGCCGGGGTCGCGCTGGGCGTGGTGGTCGTGGTGGGAACGGCCGTGGGCTTCGAGGCCTGGCGCCGGGGAGAGGGCCGCAAACCCGTCGAACCGCCCATGGAAGGCATCGAACCCGAGGCGTTCCGGTGAGGCCATTCGGGGTAGCTGGCGCGCCATGTCGAAAATGTCGGTGGACTTCAAAGGCGTGACGCGCCTCATCCTGGTACCGCTGGCCATCATGGCCGTCCTGACGATCGGCGTCGGACTCCTCATCACCAAGGTCCTGCAGACGACGACCCTCGTGGCGAACGATCAGGGGGTCAACGAGCAGCTGGCCCAGGGCCGCACCGCCTACTGGAGTTCGATCACCGATGTGATGTCGGGCCTGTCCGACACCCCGGTGATCATCACTGCGACCGCGTTGCTCGTCATCGGCTTCCGGCTGGTCTTCAGGCGCTGGAACGAATCGATCTTCCTCGCGCTGGCGGTCTTCTCCCAGTCGGCGATCTTCCTGCTGGCCACCGTCTTCGCCCAGCGCAAGCGGCCCGCCGTCGAGCATCTCGACCCTGCCCCGCCCACCTCCAGCTTCCCCTCGGGCCACACCAGCGCCGCTGTCGCCTTCTACTGCGGCGTCGCCCTGGTGCTGACCGTCCACACCCACCGCTACAGGATCCTGAACGTGCTGTGGTGGCTGGTCGGCCTGGGCGTCCCCCTCGGCATCGGCTACTCGCGCATGTACCGCGGCATGCACCACCTGAGCGACGTGAGCTGGGGCTTCCTGCTCGGCCTGGTCTGCATCGCGGTGGCGGCCAACGCGCTGCTGTTCCGCCCGGTGGTACGGGAGAGGGAGAAGGCCCCGAGGCCATCGGGAGCCGCCCGGTCGTACCGGGAATCAGCCGGGGGGTGAGAGAGACATTCCCCACCCACGGGGTCGCTTCACATGAGACCGTTATGAAGCAGCGCCACCAAGTCTCACACCTGTCACTTGGGGTCGCTCAATGATCGCCCTGCGCTACGAAGTAAGATAGAAACCCCAATAGGGAGATTCACCTCTCTCCGGCGGGGCACGAACAGCCAGCCGGCCGGACAGAGAGACGTTCGACGGCTACCCTCAAGGAAGGAAGCCGGTCCATGGATCATCAATCCGTCGTCTGCGCCAAATGTACGGGCGTTCTCCTCGCCACCGACTCTCGCACCTACACGGCGCAGCGGGGTCGCCTGATCCTGACCAACGGCTACTGCGGCTGCCCTGCCACGCAGGCCCCTGCCGAGCAGGTCGCCGAGCAGCAGCCCCAGCCCGTCGCGGAACAGCCCGTGTACACCCCTCAGCAGAACGCGCAGCCCGCAGGCCAGAACTCGATGGTGGTCGCCTAGCGACATCCTCGGAGGGAGCGGTCGCGGCGTCGGGGGGCGTGCGCGACGGCTCGGCCACTCAGCGGCTCCGTGTTCAGCCGCTGAGTCCCCAGGCCAGCACCACCGACAGACCGCTCGTCGCGAGCAGGCCGACGAGCACGACTATCGCAATCACCCGACGGTTCATACCCGAAAGCCTAGCCAGGCCGTTCGGGTGCTCTCGTACGTCCGCGTGCGGTCATAACCGCCGCTACGTCGGCCAGGCGGTCGGGATGAACTGCTCGCGCTCCGCGCGGATGATGTGGATCACCGCGTTGATGAGTGCCAGGTGGGTGAACGCCTGGGGAAAGTTGCCGAGGTGGCGCCCGGTCACCGGATCGATCTCCTCGGCGTAGAGTCCGAGGGCGCTGGCGAAGGAGAGGACCCGCTCGCATAGCCTGCGGGCCCGGGTGTACTCCCCGATGTCGACCAGCGCCGAGACGAGCCAGAACGAGCAGATCGTGAAGGTGCCCTCCTCGCCCGACATGCCGTCGTCCGTGTGCTCCGTCCGGTAGCGCAGGACCAGGTCGTCGGCGGTCAGCTCGTCGGCGATGGCCAGAACGGTGGCGCGGACCCGGGGATCGCTGGGCGGCAGGAAGTGCACCAGCGAGACGAGCAGGAGTGACGCGTCGAGAGCGTCGGTGTCGTAGTGCTGCTTGAACACGCCTCGCTCGCTGACGCCGTTGGCGCACACGTCGACGTGGATCTCGTCGGCGATCGCCTGCCAGCGCGTGGCCAGCTCGAACTCCTCCCTGAGCAGGGCGAGCCGGGTGCCCCTGTCGATCGCCACCCAGCACATGATCTTCGAGGAGGTGAAGTGCCGCGGCTCTCCGCGCACCTCCCAGATGCCCCGGTCAGGCTCCTGCCAGTGTCTGATGGCCGACTCGACCTGCCGCTTCAGGACAGGCCAGATCCGCTCGTCCAGGCGGTCCCGCGACCGGGTGTGGATGTAGAAGGAGTCGAGGACGGCGCCCCAGACGTCGTTCTGGCGGTGCTGGTAGGCGTCGTTGCCGGTCCGGACGGGCCTGGCCCCCTCGTATCCGTGAAGATGGTCGAGGATGTGCTCCTTCAGCTCGCGCTCACCGTCGACGCCGTACATGACCTGGAGCTCCTCGTCCCGCTCCGCGACGTCGGCGATGAACCAGAAGAAGTCGTCTGCCTCCCAGTCGAAGCCCAGCGTGTAGAGGCCCCAGAGGGCGAGGGTCGAGTCCCTGATCCAGGAGTAGCGGTAGTCCCAGTTGCGGCTGCCCCCCGGGGTCTCGGGCAGGGAGGTGGTCGCCGCCGCGATGAGCGCGCCCGTCGGGGCGAAGGTCAGGCCCTTGAGGGTGAGGGCGCTGCGCTCCAGGTAGCTCCGCCAGTGGTGGTCGGGAAAGTTTCCCCTGGCGAGCCAGTGCTGCCAGTGGTGGGCGGTCCACACCAGCCGCTCGTAGGCCTCCGCGAAGGTGTACGGCGGCTCGTGCACCGTCCACGACAGCGCGCAGAAGCGCGTGTCCCCCTCCTTGAGGAGGGTGCGCGCCGTCGCCCGCCCGGCCTCGAACCCCAGCCGCAGGTCCGTGGTGAGTTTGAGCTCCAGACTCTGCCCCGCCGCCCTCGCGACACCCTGGTGGTAGCCCCTGTCGGTGTACGACCAGCGGGCGGGGATGCGGCCGTAGTCGAACATCGGCTCGCAGCCGAGCGTGACCTGTGCCTCCCCGCTGACGCAGCGCACCGTGCGGAGCAGCACGTGGGAGGCGTCGTAGTCGGTCGGCGCCCTCCGATGCGTGTGGGAGAGCTCCTCGTGGTGGTGCCAGGGTCCGACCAGGAGCAGGTCGCGCACGATGATCCAGCCGGTGGGCGTGCCCCAGCTCGTCTCCAGGATCATGGTGCCGGGCAGGTAGCGGCGCGCCGCGGGCACCCTCATGTCCGCGGGACCGAACCGGAAGCCTCCCGCGCCCCGGTCCAGGATGGCGGCGAAGACGCTGGGGGAGTCCATCCTGGGCAGGCAGAGCCACTCGACGTTCCCGCTCGGCGCGACCAGCGCGGTGACCTCGCAGTCGGACAGGAACGCGTACTCGGCGATGGGCGGGAAAGGGGAAGGGCCGTGCGGCGCGCTCATCGATGGATTCGCGGTCATAAGCCCTTTCCTCTCCCCGGCCGCCCTGCCGGGAACGGCTGTCACCTGCCGGACATATCCGCTCGTCACGCCCGTCGTTATGAGATTTCCGGCCCGCGGCGGGGAACCGGGCTGTCCGCTTCGCCAGGCCCCCGCCCGCCGGCCCCCCGGGTCAGGTGGTGGTCTCCACCATCTCCTGGAATTCCCCGGGAAGCTGTGCCAGAACATGGTGGAAAACCTCGCCGTCGATCAGCTCACGCAGCGTGGTCAGCACCGCTCGCACCCCGGCGGTGGCCTCCTTCGTGGTCAGGCCGGTGTGCTTGCCGACCCGGGTGACGAAGTCGCGCAGCCCGAAGTCCTCGATCCTGTCCCGTACGTGAAGCGAACCCCGCAGGGGTTCCGGCAGTGATGCCGCGAGACGCCGGGCCACCCCCGCGCTCAGCCGATCTCCCAGCGTCTCCACGGTCGCGCGGGCGAGGTCCGCCGCCTCCTCACGCGACAGGGCCGCGCGCTCCGCCACGGTGTGAACGAAGTCCCTGTATTCCATGTCGTCCCCCTCGACCGGCTAGCCTTCCCGGTCGGTGCGAGAATGAACGCCCAGGTCACGACCTGTGTCCACGTCTCGGGGAAGCCGTCTGCCTCGCCCCGGCGCGGTACCCCTGCGGGCTGACCCCGCGTACCCGCTTGAAGGCCGTGCTGAGCGCGAACGAACTGCCGTACCCGACCTGAGCGGCCACCGCGCCGACCGTGGCGTCGGTCTCGCGCAGCAGGTCGGCGGCCATGGCCAGCCGCCAGCCGGTGAGGAAGGCCATCGGGGACTCGCCGACCAGCTCGGTGAAGCGACGGGCCAGGGCCGCGCGGGAGACGCCGGCCCCGGCTGCCAGGGCGGCCACGGTCCAGGGGTGGGCGGGGTTGTTGTGCAGCATGCGCAGGGCCTTGCCCACCACGGGATCGCTGTGGGCGCGGTACCAGGCGGGGGCACCGGCCTCGGGACGGGAGAACCAGGCCCGCAGGACGGCGATGAGCAGCAGGTCGAGCAGCCGGTCCAGAACGGCCTCCTGACCCGGCTCGTCCTTGACGATCTCGTCGGCGAGCAGCGGGATGATGGGGCAGCTCCAGGCACCTTCCGGCAGGACCAGCAGCGTGGGCAGCGCCTCCAGCAGACGCCGGCTGATCTCCCCGCGCATCTGGTAGGCGCCGGTGAGGATCACCGCCGACCCGTCCGGGCTGTTGCCCCAGGTGCGGACGCCCAGGTCCATCGCCTGGGCCAGGTCCCGCCCGTCGAGGGTGGTGCAGTGCTGCCCGGGGTGGATCACCACCTGGGGAGGTGTGGCCGGGTCGTCGGCGACGGTGTAGGGATCGGGACCACGGATGATCGCGACGTCCCCGGGCCCCAGGCGCACCGCTTCGCCGCCGTCGGGGACCACCCACGCCTCGCCCCGCACCATGGCCGCCAGGGCGAGCGGCGCCCGATCCCGGATGCGGAGGGACCAGGGCGGGCTCAGGATCGAGCGGAGCAGGAACGCTCCCCGGGCCCTCGGCCCGTCCAGGAGGTCGGTGAGTGCGTCCACGGATTCACCCTAGACGCTGAAACATGGAATCGAGCTTCTCAGCCATGGACCGTCTCACCGTGACCCGGTTCACTGAGGGTATGAGGGAGCCCGGGGATTTCACCGGCTACCCGCGCGAGACCGCCGCCACCGGCGTCTGGGGCGGTCGGCGGGGCGCACGGGCGCCGTCCCGCTGGAATTTCGACGACGGTCATGGAGGATGTGATGTTGATGCTGTTCCGGGGTGTCGCATTGGTCGCGGCGACGATCACCGTGGGGCTCATGGCGGGCCTCTTCTACGCCTACACCTGCTCCGTCATGCCCGGCCTGGGCCGAACGGACGACCGGACCTTCGTCGGCGCCATGCGGCGGATCAACGTGGCGATCCTCAACGGCTGGTTCGCCGTCTGCTTCGGCGGTGCGCTGGTGCTGACCGTCCTGGCCGCGCTGCTCCACCTGCACCGGGAGGGACGCCCCGTGCTGCCCTGGATCGTGGCCGCGCTCGTCCTGTACGCGGTGGTGCTCGTCATCACCATGCGGGTCAACGTGCCGCTCAACAACGCGCTCGACGCGGCCGGGGAGCCCGACGGCGTCGCCGACCTCGCGGCGGTGCGCGAGCGGTTCGAGGCGGTGTGGGTTCGCTGGAACCTCGCCCGCACCGTGGCGTGCGTCGCCGCCTTCGGCTGCCTCACCTGGGCCCTCGTGCTGTACGGGCGCATCGGTCCGCCGGGCGGCTCGTGACACGGTCGGGCTACCCACCCTCCCGGATTCCCGTTACGGGCCCTGACGCCAGGCGGCGAGGGCCGCGTCAGCGGGCCAACATCAGCGCACCGCTCAAGCCCGCGGCGCCGCCGCCGATCACCACAACGTCCACGGTCTCACCGGGCAGTACGTCGCTCGCGTAGCGGGAAGTCCGCACAGACATGTCGCGCCCTTTCCTCGTGCGTGGCCCCGGCCGTTCCGGGCCTTCCGCAAACGACGTTGAACCCGCTTTGCGGGAGGGGCATAGAATATTGCGTATGACGCGAGAAAATGGAGAGCTGGACGGCCTCGTACGCAAACGCATTCGCGCCCTGCGGGTCGCGCAGGGCTGGTCCCTGGAAGAACTGGCCACCCGCGCCAACCTCAGCCAGTCCTCACTGAGCCGCATCGAGAACGGTCAGCGCCGCCTCGCCCTGGACCAGCTCGTCACTCTCGCCCGAGCCCTGGACACCACCCTCGACCAGCTCGTCGAGACCGCCACCGACGACGTCGTCACCAGCCCGATGATCGACGGCGCCCACGGCCTGATGCGCTGGCCGGTGAAGGCCGACCCCGGCATGAGCGTGGTACGCCAGCGCATGACCGAACCACCGCCCGACAATCCCGCCCGCATGCGCGCCCACCCCGGCCGGGAATGGCTGGTCGTACTCTCCGGCACCGCGCTCCTCATGCTGGGCCACCGGCGCTTCCGCCTCGAGACCAACCAGGCCGCCGAGTTCCCCACCATGATGCCGCACGCCATCGGCGCCGAAGGCGGGCCGTGTGAGGTTCTGGGCATCTTCGACCGCGATGCCCGCCGCGGACACCAGCGCGACACCCCTGACATCCGCGAATGACGACGACGCGCGCCCTCGGCACGGGTGCGTCTTGCGCGTCGGGCACCGCCACACGCTGACATCTTGCGCATTCCGGGAGCCGTCCTGCCGGGTAAGCAAACCCGGCTTACGGTGACGACATGACCCATGGACACCCGCACACCCGCCCCCACGGCGCGCAGCACGGTACGCAGCACGGCGCGCAGCACGGCCACCACCGGCAGGACGACGCCGACCAGGCGGAAATCCTCGACCTGGACGCGGAGATCCTCGCCGAGCACATCGCCGCCATCACCGCGTGGCTGCCCCTGAAAACCGGCCCGCGCCGGATCGTCGACCTGGGCTGCGGCACGGGAGCGGGCACCTTCGCCCTGCTGAACCGTTTCCCCGAGGCCCACGTCATCGCCGTCGACACCTCGCCCGGCCACCTCCAGCGCCTGCGGGAGAAGGCGCGCGCCCAAGCTCTGGACGACCGTGTGCGCACCGTGCGGGCCGACCTCGACGCCGCCGACTGGCCCGATCTCGGCACGCCGGACCTGGTGTGGGCCTCGGCCTCGATGCACCACATGGCCGACCCCGGCCGCGCCCTGCGCAACGTCCACGACATGCTCCCGTCCGGCGGCCTGTTCGCCGTCGTCGAGCTGGCCGGGCTCCCCCGCTTCCTGCCGGAAGGCGCCCCCGAGGACCGGCCCGGCCTGGAAGAGCGCTGCCACGCCTCGACCGACCACTTCCACGCCGAACACATGCCCTACCGCGGCGCCGACTGGGGACCGATGCTCACCGCCGCCGGGTTCACCCTCGACGACGAGCACACCGTCACCGTGAACATCGACGGTGCCCACAGCGATGCCATCGGCCACTACGCCCTGAACGCCCTTCGGCGCATCCGCGGCGCCGCCGCCGAAGCGCTCCCGGCCGAAGACCTCGCCGCGCTCGACCGGCTGCTCGACACGGACGGCCCGCACAGCGTCCTGCGCCGCGACGACCTCTCGGTACGCACCGAACGCACCGTCTGGGCCGCACGCCGCACCTGACCCTCGACGACCGCGTTCCGCGCCGTGGCCGCCGAGGTGCCGACACCCCTAGTGTGATCCGCCGCGCAGCAGCTCGACGATCGCGCCGATGTCGGCGCCCTCCCAGCCGCGCTCGGCCGCCTCCTCGTAACGCCGCTCGACCAGCCGGGCGATGGGCAGCTCAAGGCCGCTCGACTCGGCCAGTTCGGCGGCGAGCCGCACGTCCTTGGCGGCGAGCCTCGTCGTGAACCACCCCCGGTGGTCGCCGGCCAGGACGTCGTCGATCCGGTTGTGCAGGGCGGGCGCGACGGTGGGCCACTGGAAGAGGAAGTCGTGCAGCAGCATGTTGTCGAGGCCGGCTGCCTGGCTCGTGGCCGTCACCTCGGCGAGCACCGCGATCCCGGACATGAGCAGGTAGTTGTTCAGCAGCTTGAAGGCGAGCGCGGCGCCGGGGTCGGCGCCGCAGTAGGAGTAGGAGGCGAAGGCCTCCGTCCACACCGGCTTCAGCGCGTCGACGAGGTCGCGCTCGCCGCCCACCAGGACCGTGGCCTTCCCTTCGGCGACGGCCGAGGGACCGCCGAGCACGGGGGCCGCCACGAATCGGCCTCCCGGCACCAGGTCTCGTATCTCGCGGGCCGTGGCCGGGGCGACGGTGCTCAGGTCGGCCACGACCGGCCTGGTCGACTCGATCGGACCGGCCTGGACGAGCTGGGCCATCACCTCGCGGACCGCCCGGCCGTCGGCGAGTGACAGCAGCACCGCCTCGGCCGCCCGCGCCGCCTGGCCGAGCGAGGCCGCCTCGACGGCGCCGAGGCTGACCGGCTCGTCCGCTCTGCCCGGCGTGCGGTTCCACACCGTGACCTGGAAACCGAGCCCCAGCAGCCGCCGGGCCAGCGCCCGCCCCATCATGCCCATCCCGAGCACGGCAACGCGCATAGGTCATCCCCCCTCCACGTCATTATGCTCACCGGGGTTCCGGCGGCCGTGCCGCCACGCGGACCGCCGGCCACTCCACCGGCGGTGGCCTCAGAACGGGTAGACGTGGGTCTCGGTGGCCTTGACCGACGCCCAGATCCGCTGCCCGGGGGTGAGGTCGAGGTCGGCGACGGCGGCGGGGGTGATGTCGGCCGCGGCGGCGATCGGCCCGGCCAGGTGGATGCGGACGCTGTCGCCGTGCCGTTCGATGCCCTCGATCGTGGCCTGCCAGAGGTTGCGCGGGCTGCCGTCGGGGCGGGTCCGGTACAGCGCGACCGCGCTGGGCGGGAAGGCGACGAACGCGGGGCCCTCCAGATGCTCGGCGACGCTGAAGAGCACCTCTCCGACGGAGACCTGCTGTCCGGCGGCGGTGCCCCGGTAGAGGTTGAGGCCGACCAGGCGGGCGACGTAGTCGGTGCGTGGGCGCCGGGCGACCTCGGCGGGGGTGCCGTGCTGCACGACGGCGCCGTTCTCGATGACGACCAGGCGGTCGGCGAGCACCATGGCGTCCAGCGGATCGTGGGTGACCAGGACCGTCGCGCCGCCGAAGTCGGCCAGGTGGCGGCGGAGCTGGGAGCGGATCTCCAGGCGGGTGTGGGCGTCCAGGGCCGCCAGCGGCTCGTCCATCAGCAGCAGGCGAGGCTGCACGGCCAGGGCGCGGGCCAGTGCGACGCGCTGGGCCTGACCGCCGGAGAGCTGCCGGGGTCTCATCGTGGCGTGCCCGGCCAGTCCGACGCGCTCCAGCCAGGCCGCGGCACCGCGCCGCGCCTCCGTCCTGGAGGCGCCACGGCAGCGGGGCCCGAAGGCGACGTTGTCCAGCGCGGACAGGTGCGGGAAGAGCAGGTAGTCCTGGAAGACCACGCCGATCGGGCGTCGTTCGGCCGCCATGGTGTGCAGCGCCTCGCCGTCCAGGCTGATCCGCCCGCCGGACAGGGCGGTGAGCCCGGCCAGCGCGCGCAGCGCCGTGGTCTTGCCCGCGCCGTTGGGGCCGAGCAGGGCGACGACCTGTCCCGCGGCGACCTCCAGCTCGATGTCCAGGTGGAAGTGTGGCCTGGTGACGACCAGATGCGCGCTCAGGGTCACGGGGCACTCACCCACCGCTCGCGCAGACCGGCCAGGATGATCACCGAGACGGCGAGCAGGACGAGGCTGAGCACGATCGCGGCCTCGGGTTCGGTCTCCAGGGCCAGATAGACGGCCAGCGGCATGGTCTGGGTCCGGCCGGGGAAGTTGCCGGCGAAGGTGATGGTGGCGCCGAACTCACCGAGCGCGCGGGCCCAGCACAGCACGGCTCCGGCGACGATTCCGGGGGCGATCAGGGGCAGGGTGACCCGGCGGAAGATGATCCAGCGGGACGCTCCCAGCGTCGCGGCGGCCTCCTCGAAGCGCAGGTCGGCCGCGCGCAGTGCGCCCTCGACGCTGATGACCAGGAACGGCATGGCGACGAACGCCTCGGCGACGACGACTCCCGCCGTGGTGAACGGCAGGGTGACGCCGAAGGTGGCGTCCAGCCACTGGCCGATCAGGCCGCGCCGCCCCAGCACGAGCAGCAGGGCGACGCCGCCGACCACCGGGGGCAGCACGAGGGGAACCGTGATCAGCGCCCGCACCAGGCGACGGCCGGGAAAGTCGACACGGGCCAGCAGCCAGGCCAGCGGCACGCCGAGCAGCAGGCATACCAGCGTGGCCAGGGTCGCGGTCACCAGCGACAGGCGCAGCGCCTCCAGCACGTGGGGCTCGCCCAGCCTCTCGACCAGCGTGGACCAGGGGGCGCGTACCAGCAGCCCGGCCAGAGGCAGTGTCAGGAAGACCATGCCGGCCATCGCGGGCAGCACCAGCACCCAGGGCAGGCGCCCCGCCACCCCACCGGAAGAGGCACCCGTCACGCCACGTGCCCTGCCGCTCACCTGGCTGTCAGCTCGCCGTACGGGCGTGGTCGGGGATCTCCACCACGACGTTGGTGGACTTGATCACGGCGACCGCCATCACCCCCACCTCCAGGCCCAGCTCGTCGGCGGCCTGGCGGCTCATCAGCGACACCACCCGGTAGGGACCCGCGGCGATCTCCACCTGGGCCATCACCGCGTCCTTGATCACCTCGGTCACGATCCCGCGGAAACGGTTCCGCGCCGAGGAGAGCCCGGAGCCGTTCTCCGACTCGATCTGGGCACGCGCGAACGCCGCCAGATCCGCGCCCGCCACCATCCGGTGACCGTGCTCGTCCCGCCGGGCCGCGAGCCGCCCGGCGTCCACCCAGCGGCGGACGGTGTCGGGGCTCACCCCCAGCAGCGCGGCGGCCTCACTGATCCGAAACGTCGTCACGCCAATCACCATACCTTTGCATATGCGGGCCTTTATCCCCATATCTCATGGCAGGCGCCCGCCCCGGGGCGGGCGCCCATGATCTAGCACCTCATCCTCGCCCTCCACGGAAGCCGGTCGAGCCCTCCCGCTCACCCGTCGTCGTGTTCGGCGACTCCCCGGCATGCTTCCGAGGGGCCGAAACGCTCGGCGGGAGCGGGTGGGCCGTTTCGGAGGCCCTCGTCAGTCACCGGTCAGAACGGTTCCGAGGCTCAGCGCGAGCCGGCGGGCGAGCCCGGTGTTGCGGCGGTGGCCGAGCCGCTGGACGGCCGTTTCCAGAGCCTTGCGCTCACCGACGACCACCACCCAGGACCGCGCCCGGGTGATCAGGGTGTAGAGCAGCTTGCGGCGGAGCATGACACCGCCGGACTCGGTGACCAGCGGCGCGACCACGAAGGGATATTCGCTGCCCTGGGAGCGGTGGACGCTGATGGCGTACGTGTGGGTCAGCTCGTCGAGCTCGCCGAAGCCGTACTTCACGATCTGCCCGTCGTCGGTGCGGATCTCGACGAGCCGCTCCTCGGGGGTGATGGCGGTGACCGTGCCGGTGTCCCCGTTGAAGACACCCTTGTCGTAGTTGTTGCGGATCGGCATGACCCGGTCGCCGACCCGGAAGACCGAGGCGCCCGACCAGTGCTCCGCGACCCCCTCGCGAGCCGGGTTGAGCCGCTCCTGGATCATCCGGCCGATCTCGGCGGTCCCGGTCAGGCCCCTGCGCATCGGGCACAGCACCTGGACCTGGTCCGGACTCACCCCCTGCTTGCGCGGGATCGCCACCGTCGCCAGGTGCATCACCCGCTCGGCGACCTGCTCGGGATCGTCGACCTCCTCGAACCAGAAGCCCCCGCCACCGGGGGTCGGAGGCACCTCTCCGGCCCGGATCCGGTGAGCGGCCCTGATGATCCCGCTCCCCTCGGCCTGGCGGAAGACACGGGTCAGTCGGATCCGCGCGATCTCCTCGACGCGCAGCAGGTCGGCCAGCACGCTGCCGGGGGCGATGCTGGGTAGCTGATCACTGTCGCCCACGATCAGCAGGTGGCTGCCCACCGGGATGACCGCGGTGAGCCGGGTGGCCAGGTGCAGGTCCAGCATGGAGGCCTCGTCGACCACGATCAGGTCGGCCTGCGCGGGCGTCTGCTCGAACAGCGCGCCGCTGTCGGGGTCCGGCTGGTGGGCCAGCATCCGGTGCACGGTCATCGCGGGCATGCCGGTGAGCTCCGACAGGCGCTTGGCCGCCTTGCCGGTCGGCGCGGTAAGGGTCACCGAGCCGCCCATCGCCTTCGCGGTCGCCGCGATGGTCCTGACGGTATGGCTCTTCCCGCAGCCCGGACCGCCGGTGATGATGGACACGGTGCTGGTCAGCGCCATGTTCACCGCCGCCCGCTGATCCTCGTCCAGCCCGGGATCCTCCTGGAAGGCGCGCATGGGCAGCGTCGAAGTGGCCTGGATGAGCCTGGTCAGCTGGGCGGTCAGGGTGAGTTCGCGGCTGTGCGTCTCCTTCAGGTACACCACGGCCTGCCCCCGGTCGTCGGGCGACACCTCGACGACCACCCTGCGGTCGGCGACGAGGGCGTCGACCGCCCGGCGGACGAGGTCGTGGTCCTGCTCGACCAGTTCGGCGGACTGGGTGACCAGCGCGACCAGCCGTACGTAGCAGTGCCCGTCGCGGCCGGCCGCCGTCTCCAGCCTGTCCAGGATCGCCGCCTTGATCCGCTGCGGGCTGCTCTCGGAGACCCCGGAGCGCAGGGCGATCCTGTCGGCCGTGGCGAACGCGATGCCCCTGACCTTGCCGATGAGCCGGTACGGGTCACAGGTGAGGACGTCGCCCGACTCGGCGCCGAACACCTGGTAGATCCTGGCCGCGAGCAGCGGGCTGATCCCGAACCCCTGCAGGGTCACCATCAGCTCGGCGATCGCCTTCTGCTCATGCCACGCGTCGGCGATCTGGGCCTGCCGCGCGGGGCCGATGTTGACGACCTCGGTGAGCCGTTCGGGCTCGGTGTCGATCACGGTCAGCGTCGTCTCGCCGAAGTGGCTGACGATGGCGTGGGCGAGTCGCGGCCCGATACCCCGGATCAGACCGGAGCCCAGATAGATCCGGATGGCCCTGACCGTGGCCGGGACCAGCCGCTCGCAGGCCGTGACCTCGAAACGCCTGCCGTGACGCGGATGCTCGCCCCAGCCGCCGATGAGCCGGAGCGTCTCCCCCGGCTGGACCCCGCCCAGCGCCCGGCCGGAGGCGACGAAGCCGGGCATGCCCTCGGCGCTCATCCGCGCGATCGTGTACTCGTCCTCCCGGACGTACACCAACTGCTCGACAGACGCCTCCACGACAGAGAGCCAACCCTCCTCTTCGCCCTTAGCGCATCAGACTAGGTGACCCGGTATCCCCGCAAGGCGTCATGCCCCGGACATCGCGCGCTCGGCGGGGCGGGTCAGGGGCACTGTGCTTTGCCGCTCTGAGGGCTCCTGCCTGAAAAACGCGGGCATGCCGCGTCACGTACCCGCACGGGGTGCTTCCTCACCCCCGTGCGGTACGTCTTCGACGGCACGGTGGCCCCGGACCAGGGCTACCGTGCCCGCTCAGAAGTGGCCGATGCCGGCCGAGGTGGAGGTCAGCGCCCAGCGGTGCGGCAGGGCCGTCTCCACCTCCCGCATCTGCGCCTTCAACCCTTCGATCGTCCGGTCACACAGGAGCACCGGCTCGGGGGTCGTCCAGGTGGCGATGGCGTGGAAGAGGCGGCTGCCGGTGTCGTACAGGACGGCCCAGCCGGGCCAGGTGATCTCCAGCATGGCGGCCTCGGCACGGGCCTCGTGGTCCCAGGTGTAGTGCGGGACCGGGACGGCGGCGTGGCCGTCGCGGTGGCGTCCGCGAGGGCGAACGGGTCGTCGCCGGATCACGAGATCACCTGCCTGGCCTGCTCCTGCGCCTGCTGGGCGATGGCCTCCTGCCGGTCGGTCTCGGCCCGCAGCGCCTCCAGACTGTCGGCGTCGACCGTGCGCTCGGCTCCGGCGTGGAACGCGGCCGGGGAGAAGGGCTTCTCCCGACTGGCCCACAGCCGTCCGGCATCGCTGAGGATCAGCCGCCAGCCGGGAATGGTGGTGGATTCCGGGGTGGCGGACCTACCATCGTCCATTGATTGGATCTCCATCCGATCAAGGGCCCGTCTGTTCGTTGGTAGCGGAGGACGGGCCCGCTTCATGTGGTGGGGAAAGGCGTGGAGGGGTGTGCCGTACGGGCCAGGTGGCCGGTACGGAGACGGGGTGATCGCTACACGGTGCAGGACACAGACGGCCGGTCGCCGGGGACGGGGCGCAAGGCGACGTACGGTGCCGAACCGGGACGCTCTGAGGTGGACGCGCGCAGGGCGAAGGCGGCAGGGCTCCTGTCTGAGCGACGGCGCCGATACGGCGGGCACGACAACCGTGGCCTGCTCGGAACAACGCTGGACGGGTACCGGCGGAACCACCTTGGCCGGGGCCACTGAAGCGGGCGACTCGAAGCAGGGCAGGGAGCGGTCCCCGGTACGGCGGGCCTCCAAGCGCGTAGCCATCAGACCTTCGGAGGGCTGTGCGTACTCGTGATCGGCGGGCTGGCCGGGGCAGCCGTGCGCGTAGGGGGCGTGTCCGCAGGCGGCACACCCCATCGGCATCGGCGGCGCGTCCAGAAAGCAGCCGCAGCCACTCGCCGTGGCCCGGTCGAGAACCGGAGCACTAGGGTTGTTCACGGATCAGGACTCACTTCCTGCTCAAGGGCCCGTTGTCGGTGGGCAATACCGATGGCGGGCCCGATTTCTGTTGATAACTTTGCTGGCCTACTTGCCTGTTGGCCAGCAGGCGAACTGGGGTGCAGGCCTAGTGGCATGGTGTGATGCCCATCGACCCTGATTCCTATGAACCCCTGTACCGTCAGGTCGCCGGCGATCTACGCCAGCGGATCACCAGCGGTGCCCTGCCCCCTGGCCAGAGGCTTCGGTCGGAGCCTGATCTGGCACATGAGTACGGCGTGGGAGTTGACGCGCTGCGTGATGCTCTCGCGGTGCTCCGAAGTGAAGGCCTCATCCGGACAGTGAGCCGCGAGGGTTCCTACATCCGTGAGCAGACAGAGCCGACCGTGGTCCCCGTCGAGGGTCCGGCGCGAATCCGGGTGCGCCTCCCGACTCTGGCCGAGCGGAAACGTCTGCGACTGGCAGAGGGAGTGCCTGTCCTGGTCGTAGACGACGGAGAGACGCATGTCCTGGCAGCATATGAGACAGAGATCGAGATCTCATGACGTGCCACGTGCAACCCCCCTTTCAGGGTTGCGCCCTCTGGGCCTCCTATGATGGCGCGGGAATCCCACGAAGACAATCACATTTAATAAATGACCGATAAGTCCATGCGCCGGGAAGATCAATGCGGAAAACTATCCGCATGAAGCACTCCACCGTTCGGCTGCGCCGCCTGTCACGCGAGCTACGCATATTGCGCGCGACCACAGGAATGACGACAGAAGCCGCCGCCGAACAGCTCGGCTGGTCGCGGAGCAAGCTAAATCGGTTCGAAACAGGAAAAGGCGCACCAACACCTGCCGATGTGACAGCGATCTGCCACCTGTACTGCGCGGAAGCGGCAACCACCGAAGCCATGGTGCAACTCACCCGCGAAGTCGCCCGACGCGGCTGGTGGACGGCTTACTCCGATGTGTTCACCGGGTCGTACGTCGAGTTCGAAGCAGCAGCCAAGACGATCTGCCACTGGGCACCACTGGTAATCCCCGGCCTGCTCCAGACCGAGAACTACGCCCGAGAGATCATCAGAGCAGGTCACCCGGATCGGCCTGACATCGAACTGACGCGCCGCGTCGATGCCCGCATGCAGCGCAAGACCACCTTGCTCGGCACCCATGCCCCGATGTTGCACGTCCTCATCGGCGAAGGTGTCCTCCACTACCCGGTGGGCTCAGCCAACGTCATGGCCCATCAGCTTGGCGAAATCCTGCACGCTATGGACCAGCCGAACATCACCATCCAGCTCCTCCCATTGAAGGCCGGCGTTCATGGCGGCACGGAGGGAGCCTTCTCGGTGCTGTCCTTCGGCGACGACGATCCAGATCTGGGCTATGCCGAATGCCCAGCGGGCGAGGTATACGTTGAGGACAGCGAGCAGATCCGGCGACTTGTGCTGACATTCAAGCGTCTTACCGACGCGTGCCTGTCCCCCGAAGAGTCCGCGGCGTTCATCGCCGCGACGAGGAGCAAACATGATCTCCCCTGACCTGTCCAGCGCCACATTCCGCAAGTCCACCCTCAGTGGACCCAACAATGATTGCGTCGAGGTGGCGACCAACCTTCCCGGCATCATCGCCGTACGCGACAGCAAGAACCCCTCCAGCCCCATGCTGACCTTCACCCCGGCCGCCTGGAGCAACTTCCTGACCGGCATCCGCAACGGAGAGATCTGACCGGACACCGAGCGCCACATGATCGGCGCCATCCGGTCGTGCGGCAACACGAGCCCTCATCGAGCACCTAGTGCGGTGTCCACGTACGTTCGCCGGGTTCGACAGCACACCGTCTCAGAGATGACTTCGGCCAGGGCCGTCCCGGACGCCCGGAAAAGGTTCGTGGTCACCGCACCAGACGATCGCTGTGACTTGTATCCAAGCTGCCCGAGCTGACTTCTCGATCGGGCGGGTCAAAGACCTAAACCGTAAAAAACAGACACCTTGCCCCCTCCTGCCACTCCGGGCAGGCTGTTCACCTTGTCCACGATCGATGGGACGAGTGCCTGGTCGTCAAGTTTGACATAGTAGCTCTCGTAGTACTCATCCAACGGCTTGGGCTTGGCATCGTCGTCCTTGCCCTGAGGATCAGGATTCACCGCGCGCGACAACAGGGTGTCGAACTTCTTGGACATCCACATGTTATGCGCCTGATCCGCGAAATAGATGCGCTTGACGCCCTTCATTCTCTTCAGTAGATCCTCGATCGCCTTTCTCTCGCCGGCCGTCGCCCTGGCTCGCTCCTCGCAATATCCCGGTCTTCTGCTGTTGTCACACAGGATGACGGCTATATCGGCCTTACCCTCCCAGAAAGGGGTGGGTATGACACGGGCAATGTGGATACCGGGCAGTGCCTTGATCGCCGAGTCGAAGGCAGGTGCGTCACTCCACCGATGTAGTCTTCCGGTGAATGCCTCTGGCACATCGTTTTCTTCTATGACCCCCGTCAGACCGGGAGCGTCCGCCAGCATCTTGGCCAGCGCCTCTTGTTTACTCTTATAGTGGAGATCTAAAATCTGCGGCATCTGCCGTAGTCTCTGCTCGATCGCGCGTCTCTGTACCGGAGTCGTTTCCTTGCCTCCGCAGGCGTCCGAAATGCCGCCCTTGATGCACAGATGAATGAAGAACTGGCCACCTTCCGGCCAAGGACTGACCGGGGCCGCGAGGATTTTCGGGAACCGGTCTGCCTCGGCAGCCGAGGTGCCGAGCAGGAGAGCTGTCATCGCTACAAAAACGAGAAGTACGCGGAACACAGGGGCAACTATGTCAGAAAATCCTAATACACCCATGCAAAACTCTAAAAGGTCAACACCAGCCCCACCGTCCGTAGAAGAGTTCACATC
This sequence comes from Streptosporangium sp. NPDC049644, assembly GCF_040675205.1. NCBI lineage: Bacteria > Bacillati > Actinomycetota > Actinomycetes > Streptosporangiales > Streptosporangiaceae > Streptosporangium > Streptosporangium sp. NPDC049644. Next base: position 78,342 of record NZ_JBFAOJ010000013.1, read on the forward strand.
CATGTCGTAGTCATCGCCGTGCTTCTCTCCCGCCGCGCCCAGGAACCCCACCGAGAGCTCAACGTCCTTTGCGTCGACGGACTTGGTGAAGCAGTACACCCCTTCGCCGTCATCTTCCGGAGAGGGCGTCCCCCCATCCTTGAACGCGATGTCTCGGTAGAAGGACAGCACGTCGGCTCGCAGACCCGAGGAGCGACAGGTCTGCCAGACGGTCGTTATCCGGTCGTCGTTTTCACAAGAGCTGCGGCATTCCTCCCGTGGGGGGAAGCTCAGCGACGAGCAGGCGCGTGGACGTCACCGGTAACACCAGCGCCGACGGCACCCGCCTCCAGCTGTGGGACTGCGCCGGCGGCGCGAACCAGAAGTGGACGATCTCCTGACCTGAGTGTCGCGGACCTGCCCCGTCCAGCCGACGGGGCAGGTCCGCGGCCTTTTGTTGCCGGCTCGCCGGTACGGTGCCCCGCCACCGCATTCCTGGACGGTCTGACGATTCCGCGGAGTTCACCAAGAACCTAGAATCACCATTGTCGTCAGGCACAACGGCGGCAGCCCCGAGTCGTCAGGATCCCCACGATGCTGAAAGCCGGTCCGTCCCAGGAGGAGATCCGCCGGCACAATCTGGGCACCCTGCTCCGGCATGTCCACCTGGGCGGCCCGATCTCCCGCACGGTGCTGGCCGACCGGATGGGCCTGAACCGCAGCACGATCATGGCACTGACCGCGGAGCTCACCTCGGCGGGCCTGGTCCGCGAGGAACTTCCCACCGACACCCGCCGGGCGGGCCGGCCGTCGCTGGTGGTCCGGCCGGAGTCCGACCGGGTGTACGTGCTGGCGTTCGACGTCGCCGTGGACCGGCTGGTCGCCGCCAGGGTCGGGCTGGGCGGAAAGATCCTGGACCGCAGGGAGGCGGTCCGGACCCGCGCCGGGGCCGACCTCGACGACGTGGTCGAGGTGCTCGCCGGGCTGGCCCGCCGGATACACCGCGAGGCGGCTCCGGACTCGGTCTGCGTCGGAGTCGGCGCGGCCTACTGCGGCATGATCCGGCCCGGCGACGGGATGGTGCGTTTCGGGCCGAACATGGGCTGGGTGGATCAGGCCTTCGGTGCCGAACTCGGCCTCAGGCTGGGGCTCGGACTGCCGGTCTCGGTGGGCAACGAGGCCCACCTGGGCGCGCTGGCCGAGCACGAACGCGGGGTGGGCATCGGCTTCGCGAACCTGGTCTACCTGCACGGGGATGTCGGCGTGGGCGGCGGGATCATCGTCGGCGGCAAGCTGCTGGACGGCGACGGCGGGTACGGCTGCGAGCTCGGACACATGATCGTGAACCCGTACAACGGGCGGCCCTGCGGATGCGGCTCGCGGGGCTGCCTTGAGGCGGAGGTCGGCGAGCAGGCCCTGCTCGACGCCGCCGGCCGGGCCTCCGAGCTGGTCGGCCACGACGGCATACGGGCCGTGGTGGACGCCGCCGACCACGGCGACCTCGCGGCCCAGAACGCGCTGGACCGGATCGGCGACTGGCTCGGCATCGGGGTGGCGAACCTGATCAACCTCTTCAACCCCGGATTGGTGATCTTCGGCGGAATGCTGCGTGACATCTACCGGGGCTCGGCGGCCCAGGTCCATCGCCGGGTGGCGGCCAACGGGCTGCTGATCTCCCGGGAGAAGGTACAGCTCCGCACCTCGGCTCTCGGGAACGACGTCACCCTGATCGGCGCGGCCGAACTCGCCTTCTCCGAGATACTGGCCAGCCCCCTGGAAGTGCTCGCCCGTACGACGTCATGACCAGGCGTTCTCCCTGACCGTCACCGATCGAGCCGCTGCCCGCGACCTCCCGGGGAACCGGTCGGCCCCATTTTGTAACAGACCCTTAACCACCATATGGCCCATGTCCCGATTGACTTGGCAGTCGGCGACCCACCACCGCACCTGAGCACCCGCAGACACCCCCACCCGATCCGGGTCGAGGCTCACCCGCCCGCTCCGGCCGTGCTTCGAGGACCTCTCTCACCCCCGACATTCCACACATGTGCGGAAATGCCGTGGGCACAACTGGTTGACAACCATACATTCATGACCAAGACTAACTGAAAGTTTGCAATCAACGGTCGATGGCCGGTTATCCAAGAGCGCTCCCGAAAGAACAGAGCGGGAAGCAGCATGCGTTTCTGATGCCAATTCGTCCGTGGTTAGAAAGGTTCTTTTCAGCATGTCCTCAAGAGACTCGCAGTCCCCCATGGCCTGGAGCGCCAAGAAACGCTTTTTGACGCTCGCGTTGAGCGTCGGACTTCTGGGAAGTCTCAGCATTCCGGCGGCCACCACCACCTTCGCCGAGTCCACCGACATCGCAGCGACCGCCCAGTTGCTGGCAGCGCAGTCAACGACGCTGCCCAGCGGCCGGACCACCTACCGGACGATCACCGACTACAACGACGAGATGCTCGCGCTGAGCAATCAGCACCCCGACCTCGTCAAGCACATCACGCTGCCGCACAAGACCCGCCAGGGCCGCGATGTTCACGGCATCGAGGTGACCCGCGACGTCAACGCCTCCGACGGCAAGCCCGTTCTGTTCATGATGGGAATACACCACGGGAACGAATGGCCCTCGGGTGAGCACACCCTGGAATTCGCCTACGACCTGGTGAACAACTCCGGAAAGGATCCGAAGATCAAGCGCCTGCTCGACCAGGCGCGGGTCATCTTCGTCCCGGTCGTCAACGTGGACGGGTTCGTCATCAACCGGCGCACCAGCTGCGGCATCTCGCCGACGTGCGCCAGCAGCGGCGGAGTCGACCTCAACCGCAACTACCCCTTCGGCTGGGGCAGCAACGCGGGCTCCAACGTGACGAACCGCGGCCCGGCACCGGCCTCCGAGCCCGAGGTGCGGAACATCATGGACCTGACCACGGCCAACCAGGTCACCGTCCTGATCACGAACCACACCTCCGGTCACACCCTCCTCCGTCCGCCGCTGGAGAAGCGTGCGGGCGACACCCCGGACGAGGCCGTCTACGCCGCCCTGACCGACGCGATGGCGGCCAAGAACGGCTACACGGGCATGAAGTCGGGCTTCGACTACGAGACGACCGGCGAGACCCCGGATTGGTCGTACTACGCCACCCGCGGCCTCGGGTTCACGTACGAGATCATGAAGACCCAGTCGACCAACAACACCTACCCCGAGGTGATCGAGGACTACCTCGGCACCGGTCGCTACGAGGGCAAGTCGAACCGTGAGGCGTTCATGGTGGCCCTGGAGTACGCGGCGGACCCGGCGGGACATTCCGTGATCACCGGCAAGGCGCCGAAGGGCGCGGTGCTGACGATCACGAAGGACTTCGATCTGTGGACCGCGCCGATCCGGCAGTCCAGCACCGTCCTCGACCCGCCCCAGGCGGTCCCCACCCACCTGGAGTCCAGCCTGATCGCCCCGACCAACGGCAAGTTCACCTGGCACGTCAACCCGTCGGTGCGGCCGGTCCCGGCCTACACCGAGAACGGTGTCGTCGCCACCGGCCCGGGCAACTTCCTCCAGGAGAGCTGGACGCTCACCTGTGCCCGCCCGAACGGTGAGGTCCTTGAGACGGTGAAGGTCACCGTCGACAGGGGCGAGCAGGTCGATGTGCGGCTGCAGGAGTGCAAGACCCGCTTCAACGGCAACGGCCCGAAGCACTGAGCGTGCCCCGATAAGCCGGGCGGTCCCCTGTGGGGGGCCGCCCGGTACCGCTTTCGCCCACACTCTTGAAGTCATGCGGCCAAAACCCGATCACCTTGCCCGCCGGGCGGTGAGAATCATCGCTGGGTCCGTCACTCCACGGGGAAGGGAAGTTCAGGAATGGGGCACGCCAGGGAGACCGGCCAGCCGCTCGCCGTGCCGGACGCGTCGCGGATCGCCGCGAACCTGCGCGGGCTCTTCGACGATCACCGGCTCTCCCCCTCACAGCGCCGGATCGCGCGCTACCTGCTTGAACACGCGCAGGAGGCCGTCTTCTTCACCAGTGCCGACATCGCCGAGCGGGTGGGCGTCAGCCAGCCGTCGGTCACCCGCTTCGCCGCCGCGCTCGGATTCAGGGGGTTCCCTGAGTTCCGGGACGCGCTTCGCTCATCGGTGTTCGGCGGCGTACAGCCGGCGCCGCCCGCGGAGGACCTCAACGAGATCCAGGAACTGGTCAACTCCGAGATCCGCGACCTTGAGCGGCTGCGGGACAACCTCCGGGACCTGAGTCAGCTCCGCGAGGTGGCGGGTCGACTGGCCAGGTCGCGTCCTCTCCTCGTGATGGGACTGCGGATCTCCGCACCGCTGGCGCACCTGTTCGGCCATCTCGCGGAGAAGGTGCTCCCAGACGTACGGGTACTGGACATCGCGGGCTCGATCGCGGAGGACCGGCTGAGCCGGGCGGCGGAGTCCGGAGCCGAATGGGTGCTCGCCATCGGGCTGCCGCGCTACCCGCGCGAGCTGGAACAGGGGCTCACCTGGGCGCGTCGGGTCGGGCTGAAGATCGCCCTCATCACCGACCAGCCGGTGGGCCGGCTCACCGAGCTCGCGGACGAGGTCCTGCTCGCGCCGGTGAGCTCTGATTTCGCCTTCGACTCCCACGCCGGTCCCACGGTTCTGTGCACCGCGCTGCTCCACACCATGCTGGACACCCTGGCCACCGAAGGACAGACCCGGCTGGAGTCCTTCGACGACAGCGCGACGGAGCGCCAGATCTTCCTCCCCTACTGAAGGCACCTAACGGGGCCGCTCGTTCACGTTCAGAGGAGATCGGCGTCGCGCACCTTCATGGCGACCTGGACACGGTTGTCGGCCCCCAGCTTGGCGAAGATCCGGGTGATGTTCGCCTTCACCGTCGCGACGCTCATGTAGAGACGTTCGGCGATCTCGGCGTTCGAGCCGCCCCGGGCCACCTCGATCGCGACCTCGCGCTCGCGTTCGGTGAGCTTGGCCAGCTCCCGCCGCGCCTCCGCGCGCCGCGGTTCGTGCCTGCCGGTGGCAGCCGCGATCACCTGGTGTGTGACACTCGGCGACAGCACCGGCTCCCCCTTCGCCACGGCGCGGACCGCCTCGATCATCTTCGGTGGCGGCGTGTCCTTCAGCAGAAAGCCGTCGGCGCCGAGCCGCAGGGCCCGGAGCACCATGTCGTCGGCGTCGAAGGTGGTGAGCACGAGGATCCGGGGCGGGGTCGGCCGGGCCAGCAGCAGCTCGGTGGTGGTCAGCCCGTCCTGGTTGGGCATCCGGATGTCCATCAGCACGACATCGGGCCGCAGGTCACGGATCACGCCCATGGCCTGCAGGCCATCCCCGGCCTCGCCGACGAGCTCCAGGTCGGGCCCGCCACCGAGAATGAGACGCAGCCCGGTCCGTACCATCGGGTCGTCATCCACGATCACCAGTCGGATCACAGTGTCAAGCCTCCCATGGCAGCCGAACGTCGAGGACGAAGCGTCCGTTCTGGACGGCATGGCTGATGGTGCCACCGGCCATCCGGGTCCGTTCGGCCAGGCCGATCAGCCCCAGCCTCCCGCCGGGGCCGGCGGACGTCCCGGCCGGCGCCGGGTTGCTCACCCGAATTCGCAGACCGTCACCCGGCCGCCCGCCTAGCTCGGCCGTCACCCGGCTGCCCGGCGCGTGCTTGCGCGCATTGGTGAGGGCCTCCTGCACGATCCGGTACGCGTGCCGGCCGGTCTGCGTCGGCAGCAGTTCCCGGTCGTCGATGGTGTCGTCCACCTCGACCTGCTGGCCGGCGGCGCGCACCTCGTCGAACAGGGCGTCCACGTGGGCCAAATTCGGCTGCGGGGCCTCCAGGGCGCCGTCGGACCGGAGCGTGCCGAGCACGCCGCGTAGCTCGTTCAGCGACTGGTGCGCGTTCTCCTGGATGGCCAACGCGGTCTCGCGGGTCTCCTCGGCAGTGAGGTCGGTCCGGTACGCCAGGCCGCCGGCGAGCATCGACAGCAGGGAGATACGGTGCGCCAGGACGTCATGCATCTCCTGGGCGATCTTGGCCCGTTCCGCCAGCTTGGCCTGCTCGATCCGCTGCAGTTGCTCGCGCCCCGCGGCCAGTGCCGCCTCTCGCTGTGAGACGGCCAGGTCACGGCGCCCGCGCAGGTACAGGCCGAAGACGGCCAGCCCGCCGAGGACGACGGTTCCGGTCACCACGGAGACGACGGTCGCCTGGTTGACGCCGTTCCAGCTGGAACGTGCCACCAAACACAGCCAGGACACGACCATGACCGGGATGAACTGGCGCCACCGACGATGCGTTCCCAGGGACACGTACGCGACCTGGGCGGGGCCGGTCGCCGTGGTGGAGAAAACGGTCAGCAGAGCAGTCGCCAGCGCGGTCTGCCACGGCCGGCGACGCCGCCAGCGGATCAGGACCAGCCCGATCACGCCGAGCCCCACATCGGCCAGTGCCCATGCGAGCCGGTCACGGTCCTGGGAGACGACCACGGCCAGGATGACGCCGTAGAACAGCATCGGCAGCACGGCGCACAGGTAGCGCAGCGCGATGCCCAGCTGATTCTCCGTACGGCCATCCACAGCCCACAGCTTAGGGAGCGGCGGGCCGATGCCTTAGCGACCTGGGTCGATACCCAGATCGCCACAGGTCGAGAACCGGGGAGAGGGATCTGGCCCCGCGTCCGGTCGCCTTCGACCTGGGTTCGATGGCCTGTGGCCGCACATCCGGTGGACTGGATCCGTGATCGAATTCAGCCACGTCAGCAAGGTCTACAGAGGTGTCAAGGCACTCGACGACGTGTCCTTCACCGTCGGAGCGGGAAGCATCACCGGCTTCCTCGGGCCCAACGGCGCCGGAAAGTCGACGGCCATGCGCATCCTGGTCGGGCTCTCCCGCGCCACCTCGGGCGCGGCCACCGTGCTGGGCCGGCCGTACACCGAGCTGGACTGCCCGGGTTCCCAGGTCGGCACGCTGCTCGACGCCGGCGCCCAGCATCCCGGCCGCACCGGGCGGGAGATCCTGACCCTGGGCGCGATGACGCTCGGCCTGCCGAGGTCGCGGGTCGACGAGGTCCTCGACCTGGTCGGGCTGACCGGCCGGGAGAGCCGGCGGACTGCCGGCGGCTACTCGCTCGGCATGAGGCAACGTCTCGGCATCGGTCACGCGCTCCTCGGCCGGCCCAGGGTGCTCATCCTGGACGAGCCCGCCAACGGTCTCGACCCCCAGGGCATCCAGTGGATGCGCGGGTTGCTCCGTGGCCTCTCCGGCTCGGGTTGCTCAGTGCTGCTCAGCTCGCACCTGCTGCACGAGGTGGAGCAGGTCGCCGACCACATCGTGATGATCGGCCGCGGCCACGTCCTCGCCCAGGGCACCGTCGGCGAGCTCAGCCGGGGCCGGAGCCTCGAACAGACCTTCCTCGAACTGACCGCGAACGCCGACCGGAGCCCCGAATGACCTCCTCCCGGAAAGACTCGATGAACGGCACCAGGACGGACGACGCCAGGAGTGTCGGCTCGAAGACCCGGGCACCGATCCCGTTCCGCCGGCTGCTGTCGGTCGAGACCCGCAAGCTCTTCGACACCCGCAGCAGCAAGATCATGACCGTGAGCCTGGCCACCCTGGTGATCGCGTCCATCATCGGTCGCGGCGTCGTCTCCGGTCCGGAGCTGCACACCTTGATCGGAACCGCCGGAATCGGACTCGGGACCTTGCTCCCCGTGCTCGGCATCCTTACGGTGACCGGCGAATGGAGCCACCGCACCGCCCTGACCACCTTCGTGCTCGAACCCCGGCGCCGGCGGGTGCTGGCCGCCAAGTGCCTGCCGCCGTTGATCACGGCCGTGACCGCCTCCCTGTTCGCGATGCTGGTCGCGGTGCCGGCGACGGCTGTCATCGCCGGTGTTCAGAACGTCCCGGCCGGCTGGGGGGTCGCGCCCCTCGCCCTGCTCGGCTGGACCGGGACGAACGTTCTCGTGGTCGCGATGGGGCTCGCCGTGGGCATGCTGCTGCTGAACGCGCCGGCCGCGATCGTGATCTGCCTGTCGACCCCGATCCTGTGGGCCGTGGTCGGCAGGCTCGGTGCCGTCGGCGAGGTCCTGACCGAGTGGTTCGACCTGAACACCACCGTCACTCCCCTGACGGCCGGCGACATGACCGGCGACGACGCCGCCCGGCTGGCCGTGTCGACGATCTTCTGGATCGTCATCCCGATGACGGCCGGCGCGGTGCGCGTGATCCACAGGGAGGTGAACTGACCCGGGGCTGGGTGATCAGCCCGGCTCCGGCCCGGCCCTCCTTCGCCTGCCCACCGGCTTCCGAGGTCGGCGGGCCCGGACGCTCGTGCACCATGAGGCCGAGCCGTTCGGCCTTCACCCAGGCGAGGATCTCGTCACGGTCCATGTCCGACCCTCCTTGTTCTCCAGCCCTCAGGTGTCGGCCGGACCTGCCGTCGTGACCGCGCTCAGCCTGCGCCGCAGGTGGGCACGTTCGGGTTCGGTGCCGGCCAGGTCGAGCGCCTCCCGGTAGGCCGCCGCTGCCTCCGGGAACGAGTAGCCGGCCGTGTTCCTCACGGAACATCGACTCCACGGACGACCTGGCACCGGCGGCCCGCTCGTCCATCGGGGTCAGACCTCGAACTCGGCGACCGGCCGCACGCAGAACTCCTCTCATCACCGGAATGTTCCGAGAGACGCCCCTGACCTGGGCAAACGATCTACCTGGCGACTCGGCGCGGGAATCCGAACCGTCCGTCAACGACGGGACAACGCAAAGTTACGAATCCAGGATGGCGACAGGCCCCGGACGGCGCATTGCAGTTAGCGGGTATGCCGGGACTGCCGTTGGCACCGGGCCCGAATGGATGCTGCCGGCGCAGACAACGGGCGGCGGGCGCGGCATCGTAGAAGGCGAAAGCAGCTCACTGGACCGGACCGCCGGCGATGACCGTCAAGCCGGAGCCGGTGTCCTTCGAAAACCCCTGTGATCGTCAAGGATCGAGGTAACGGTCATGTGTCAGCACAAGCCTCCGTGCCCGCCCGCGAACGCCCCTGATCACGACGCGGCCCGCCTCGTGTCGTTCCATCCGGAACAGGGATGGGGGCTGCTCTGCAACGGCGTGGTGCTGTTCGAGGACAGCGGCGAGCTTCTGCCCGACGGGCGCAGCATCCCCGCTCACCGGGATTCCTATGCGCAGGCGGCCTGAACTCGCGTGCCGCCGGTGTCCCGCGGCGCCTGGCCGGTCGGCTTCCCCGGCCCTGCCGGGGAACGGCTGCCCGGGGGGATGGCACCGGCTACGGCGGCTCCTTCGTGGACTCGGCGAGCCCGTGGCCCGAGCCGTCCGCGCGACGCGCGCCCGGCGGGCCTCATGGACGCTGTCGCCCGACATCTCGTCGACGCCCGTGGCGCGGCATCTCGTCCGCGCCCAGCTCACCGACTGGGGATACGACGGGGAGAGCGACATCGCCGAACTGCTCGTCAGCGAGCTGGTCACCAATGCCCTGCTCCATGGACAGGGGGTACCGGTCATCACCCTTTCCTTCCGGGAGGGCACGCTGCGCTGCGAGGTCGAGGACGAGAGTCCGGCCCTGCTCCAGGTGCGCGAGGAACCCGACAACGACGAGAACGGCCGCGGGTTGCTCCTCGTCGACATGCTGTCCCGTTCCTGGGGCACCGGCCGCACGCGCACGGGAAGGCCCGGAAAGGCCGTCTGGTTCGAGTTGCCCGCCCATCCGGCGTACCAGGCTTCTTGACCGGCCATCCGCGATGATCCTCGGCGGAGGCCGGGAGCCCGACCGATAGCGGTCACTCGCGCGGGCGAGGTCATCCCAGTGATCGACAAGTCGTCCTTCAGGATCGGACCCTAACCTCGCTCCTGGGTTCCGCGCCTGACGCGACAGGCACTGGGCCCGGGCATACGAGCGACGATGAGGAGCTAGATCTTGACGACGTCCGGAAGCAGGCGGGCGATGGTCCTCAGCATGACCCGGCTGTTCTCGATCCTGCAGCTTCGCGCCCCGCTTGTGGGACTCCTCGGCGTCACGGTGATGATGGTCGTGGGTATGCGGTTTGGGTTTCGTGACTGGGACCAGGGCCCCGGCGCTGCCTGGCTTGTCTCCCTCGGCATACCGGCCGCGGCGTTGCTGGTGGCTTTGTCCATCTTCGCGGTGGCGCTACAGCCGCAGACGCAGTTGCGGGACATGAACCGGATGCTGACCGGCCAGAGTTGGGCGCACTGGCACTACGACGAGGCCGACTGGAAGGCCGCGAACTATATCGAGGGTCGCCGCGAACGGGAACAACGGAACCCGTACACCGTCCCGTTGTGCGCGGCGGCGGTCGGTCTGGTGATGGTGGCCGCCGGAGCCGCCGCAGGCGCGCACGGGGTCATCGTCATCGGTGTAACGATCGCCTTCGTAGCGCTCCTGTACCTCGCGGCCGTGGGAACCGCCCTGCTGAGTCACGGCACCCTGATGGCGCGCGGCCGCCCACGGGGCGAGGTCTACATCAGCTCGCTCGGCGTCTACCGTCGGCCGGGCGGCTATGCGGCACTGCATGCGTTCGGCTTCAGGCTGCGCGAGGTGGATTTCGTCGACGCCACCAACGAGACCCCCGCATACTTGCGGTTCACCGTGAGGGCGAAGGGCGAACTGTGGCCGCTCACTGACGTCGTGGTGCCTCCCGGGCGAGAGGAGGAGGCGCGGGCGCTGGTCCAGCGGTTCCAGACCGAGGTGCTCACGTCGCGCTGAAACGGCGGCCTTCTCCCGAACGTCGGCGGGCCGAGCGGCGCGCGCGTGCCCGAAGTCGGCAATCACGGCAGGGGAGTGATCCAGGCCGACCACGTCGTAGCCGAGCGCTGCCGACCGCAACGCCCGGGTGCCCTGGCGGCAGCCCGCACACACGGCCGGCCCCGAAAGGGAAGCATTCTGGCACCGTTCGGCAACTGTTTGCACTGTTATATTCAAAAGCAAACAGTTGGAGGTTGAGCCATGTGCATCCCCATCCCCTCCGCGTCCCCCTACCACCCCGATCACGCCGCGCCAGGCAGGGTCCGCCGTCTGATCCTGACGGCCGCCGGCCCGCTACTCCTGCTGATCGTGCCCATGACCCTGGTCACCCTGTACGGGGAGCGCCTTCCCGACCGCGTTCACATCCAGAACTGGGCCGTCGACACCGGCCACGAACCCACCTGGCAGGGTTGGGTCTCACAACCTCTCTGGGGGGTGATGGTGTGGTTCGAAGCGCTGCTCATCGTCTCGTTCCTGCGCCACTGGCGCCTACCTCAGGTCCAGCGGGCCCTGGTGGCCGGGAGCTTCCTCATCGGCGTGGCCGCTCCGGTGTCCGGCGCGCTGTGGCTGCTGATGCTGCTCGACGCCCCGGGTGCCGTGGCCCGGCCCGCCTGGCTCCTGACGGTGGAGATCGCCGCCGCCGCGGGGGCGCTCGCCCTGGGCTGGGCTGCGGCGGGTCCGCTGCCGCCGTCGCCCGAGACCACCGCCGTACCGCCGCCGCATGCGCCCACCATGACGCTCGGCCCGTGGCAGCGTGCCATGTTCGTGACCTCCGCCTGGTCGGCGCGGAGACTGCTGGTCGCCACGGTGCTGGCCGCGGTCACCGCATGGACCGTGTCCGAGGGCTCCGGTGCGTGGCAGGGTACGACGGTGCTGGCGCTGTGGACGGTCTTTGAAATGGCACAGGCGCGTACCCGTCTGCAGATCGACGGCTCGGGGGTCACGGTGAGGGTCCCCTGGCTACCCGCCCTACGCCGGACGGTACCGTACCCGAGAATACGATTCGCTGAGGCCAGGAGCGAAGCTCCCGCCGGGCGGTACAGGCTGGACGACAGCGATGCGGGCTGGGGTGTCGTCGGCGGGAAGGGGCCGGTGCTCGTCCTGTCGTTGAGTGACGGCCGGCGGTTCGTCTACTCCACGCGCGAAGCGAAGACGGCGGCCGCGCTGGTCAACGGATGGTTGAGCAGACAGCGACAGGTGGAGACGACGTAGTGCTGATCACAGTTGACCCCTCATCGGCACAGTCGCTCGCCGACCAGGTGGCGGCCTCCGTACGCGCCGCGCTGGCCAATGGCACGGCGGCCCCCGGAGACCGGCTCCCTTCGGCGCGCAACGTGGCCACCACCCTCGGCATCAACCTGCACACCGTGCTACGGGGCTACCAGCAGTTGCGCGACGAGGGACTGGTGGAACTACGTCGTGGCCGAGCGGCTGTCATCACCGACACGGCCGACCGGTTCCGCCTCCGACTCGCCGCGGCGGCCGAGGAGTTCGCCAGGGTCGCTCTGCACACCGGAGCCTCCGAGGAGGAAGCACTCGTCGCAGCCCGGAAGGCGTTGCTCGCCATGCGAGCCTGAGCGGCAGCCTCCCGCCCCGACGCCTCGCACCGCGGCACGGTCGCAGCCGACGATGTCCTCCGATGTCCTCCCCGCATGACGAGTCCCAGAGTTCAACCGGCGGCTATCCACCGGTCAGATCCACGGCAATCTTCGTCGGGCACGCTCGAACACGTGACCCACATCCTGAAAGCCGCGCTGTCGGTCGGCACAGTCGCCGCCGCCCTGCTCGCCGCCTCCCCCGCGGCGGCCTTTCCCGCCGTTGGGCATCGGGGCGATCCCGCGGTCGTGACGACGGACAACGAGACGCCCGCCCTTTATGACGACGAAGAGGGAGGCAACGCCTCCGGTGACGACCCCGCCATCTGGGTCCACCCGAAGGACTCCCACAGGTCGATCGTGATCGTGACCGCCAAGGAGGGGGGCCTGCGCGTCTACGACATGAGATCCCGGGAACTCCAGTCGCTGGCCGCGACCGAGGCCCCGCGGGCCGACACGGCCACAGGCCGGTACAACAACGTCGACATCGCCTACGACATCACGCTCGCCGGCCGTGTGGTCGACGTCGCGGTCGTCTCGGACCGCTACAACGACCAGCTCCGGTTCTTCGTCATCGACCCGGCCGGCGCCGCGGCGCGTACGCCGCTGACCGAGGTCACCGCGGCTGATCAGCGGTTCCTGTTCAACCCTGACCGTAAAGCCGTCGACGAGGAGCACACGGCGTACGGACTCGCCGTCTGGCAGCCGAAGCGCGGTGAGACGTATGCCGTCGTCACCCAGGAAGGTGCCACGACCCTCGCGACCGCGCGCATCGTCGAGGTCGACGGCAGGCTCGGCTACACGAGCGTCAGGAAGCTGACGATGCCGAGCACCTTCAAGCTGCCGGACGGTTCGACCTGGTCCCCGTGCGAGGAGCCGGGCGTACTGCCGCAGTTCGAGGGTGTCGCGGTGGACCAGAAGTCGGGCGTTCTCTATGCCGCGCAGGAGGATGTCGGCCTGTGGCGGCTGCGGCTGCCGCTCGGCTCGGGCGGGCAGCCGACGCTCATCGACAAGGTCACCGACTTCGGCGTCCACGACGCCTACGACGAGGAGTCCGAAGAGTGCCGGCCGATCGACCCGAAGGCCAAGGGATTCGGCGGCAACCGGCTGACCGCTGACGCCGAGGGCGTCGACGTCTACTACGGCCCGGGCTCGACCGGATACGTCATCGTGTCGAGCCAGGGAGACGACACGTTCGCGGTCTACGACCGGCAGGGCAAGAACGCTCCGGTGGGCGGCTTCCGGGTCAAGGGCGCCAAGGGGGCCGACGACGTCAACGGCTCTGACGGGCTTGCCGTGACGAACCGTCCTGTCGGTGACTACCGCCGGGGCCTGCTGGTCACGCACGACGAGCCCGAGACCGGGCCCGACGTCGACGACGAACGTGACGCCACGAACTTCTCCTACGTCTCGTGGGGTGAGATCGCCGACGCCCTGTCGCTCAAGGTGACCACGAAGGCCGGAAACGACCCGCGGTTCCGCTGAGGCGGACCGCCACAGACCGATCGCGTGAATCAGGGACGCTCTCGGCTGACAAGGATCTCAATCGGAACGCCTCGGGGCATGGTCCTCCGAGGCGTTTCCGTTTTTCCGCTCGGTCGATCCCCGGTAGCCCCGGAAGCGGCACCTCAGGCGAAGCCCGCCGCCGCGTGGGCCTGGAAGCCCTCGCTGAGCCGTCTCCGCGTCCCCGCCGGCGACACCGTCTCCGTGGATGTGCCCCCTGCCGCCGTATGCGGCGAACGAGAGGAACGCAACCGTTCGGCCCGCGCACTCGAAGACAAGGTCAGGAAGAGCCCGGCGCGGCTCGCAACACGCCGAGTTCCCCGTTCATAGCGTCGAGAAAGGCTGCCACGGTGCGCAACTCCTCCGGGCTGAAACGCCGCAGGGCGTTGTCCGTGCTACGGCCGAGCGGGCCGAAGAAGGCCGCGGCGAACTCCCTCGCCGCGTCGAGGTAGTGCAGGTGGACCACCCGCCTGTCGTACACATCGCGAACCCGGCGAATGTGCCCGGCCCGCTCCAGCCGGTCGAGGCACGCGGTGACGGCACCCGACGTGAGGTTCAACTCCTCCCGCAGCCGCCCCGGAGTGATCGGCGACGGAGCGTCGAAGATCTTGATGAGTGCCTGGACATCGGTGATGTGCAGGCCGTGCTCGTGGGCGAACTCGTGGGCGACCCGGTTGAACTCGGCGTTCATCCTGCGCATTCGCACCGCGAAGGACTGCAGGTCGATGCCTACCTCACGATCGCCGTTCATACCGCCATGCTACATTAATTCAACGATTGAGTATCTTGATAGTTGAGCTACATAGCATCACGGAAAGGTGATCTTCATGGCACGGCAACCGATCCGCTGGCTTGTTCCGGCACTGCTGGTGCTGGTCTGGCTGGCCGTCGGCGGGGGGCTGGGGCCGTTCGCCGGCAAACTCACAGAGGTGTCCACCAACGACCAGGCTTCGTTCCTACCGCAGAGCGCGGAGTCCACACGCGTACTGGAGGTGCAGGAAGGATTCCGCCAGGGTGAGACGCAGCCACTCATCGTGGTGTGGACCGCGGGCGGGAAGAAGATCACTCCCGAGCAGAGCGCAGCGGCGACTCGGGCGCTCGCCTCGCTGCGCGGCACGGAGGGCGTCGTCGGAACCCCCACTCCCGCCATCGGATCGAAGGACGGCCAGGCCCTGCAGGGCGTGATCCAGTTCAGTCCCGACCTTGAAGGCCCGCTCGGGGAGATCCTGGACCGGACCGGTTCGGCGGTGGCGGTCGACGGCCTGCGGGCTCAGCTCGCGGGACCGTTGGCCACCCGAGCCGACCTGTCCGGCGCTTTCGCCGGGATCGACGGCCTGCTTCTCGGGGTGGCGCTGATCACCGTGTTGATCATTCTGCTGGTGGTGTACCGAAGCGTGCTGCTGCCTCTCATCATCGTCACGGGCTCGGTCTTCGCGCTGGGCCTGGCATGCGCGGTGGTGTACTTCCTGGCCGACCGCGACATCGTCCGGGTCGACGGCCAGGTGCAGGGCATCCTGTTCATCCTGGTCATCGGCGCGGCCACCGACTACGCGTTGTTGCTGACCGCCCGATTCCAGGAGGAACTGGCCGCGACCGGCGACCGCTTCGCCGCAGGCCGGGTCGCGCTGCGGCGCTCGTTCGAGCCGATCGTCGCCAGTGCCGCCACGGTGGCCCTGGCCCTGCTCGCGCTGCTGCTCAGCAACCTGACCAACAACCGCGCGCTCGGCCCGGTGGGTGCCATCGGCATCGTGTGCGCCGCCCTCAGCGCGCTCACCTTCCTGCCCGCGGCTCTCGTCCTGCTGGGCCGCGCCGCCATGTGGCCGGCGAAGCCGCGGCCGGCCAACGCCGAGGCCCGCGGGATCTGGGGCCGGGTGGCCGCCCTGGTCGACCGCCATCCGCGCCGGCTCTGGATCGCGACCATCCTGCCTCTCATCGCCCTCGCCCTCTTCGCGCCGCAACTGAACGCCAGAGGCGTGCCGCTGGACGAGACCTTCGTGAACGACACACCGTCGGTGGCGGCACAGGCGGCGCTGAGCGAGCACTTCCCCGGAGGCTCGGGGCAGCCCGCGGTCATCGTCACCCCCGCCGAGCGTGCCTCGGCCGTGGAGAAGGCGGCCGACGGCGTCGAGGGCGTGTCCGACGCCGCGGCGGTGACCCAGAGCGGGCGACCGGGCGACACCACCAAGATCGTCGATGGACTCGCGCTGGTGGAGGCGACGTTGAGCGACGCGCCGGACAGCGAAGCCGCCCAGAACACGGTCAAGCGACTGCGCGCCGCACTCGCCTCCGAGAACGGCGTCATGGTCGGCGGGTACAGTGCCCAGCAGTACGACACGACGGAGACCGCGAAGAACGACACGCTGCTCATCGTCCCGGTCGTCCTGGCGATCATCCTGCTCATCCTGATCGTCCTGCTGCGCTCGCTGGTGGCGCCCGTGCTCCTGGTCGTCACCGTGGCGCTGAACTTCCTGGCCACCCTCGGCGTCTCCACGCTGGTCTTCACGCACGTGTTCGGATTCACCGGCAGTGACGCGTCCGTGCCGCTGTACGGCTTCGTCTTCCTGGTCGCGCTGGGGGTGGACTACAACATCTTCCTCATGTCCAGGGTGCGCGAGGAAACCGCGCACCACGGGGCGGAGAAGGGGGTGCTGCGCGGGCTGGTCACCACCGGCGGGGTGATCACCTCGGCGGGCGTCGTGCTCGCCGCCACCTTCGCCGCGCTGGTGGTGATCCCCCTCGCCTTCCTCGTGCAGATCGCCTTCATCGTCGCCTTCGGCGTCCTGCTCGACACCCTGGTGGTGCGGTCTCTGCTGGTCCCGGCGCTGGTACGGGACCTGGGCCCGCGGGCTTGGTGGCCCAGCCGCCTGGGCCGTACCGAGGTACGGCAGGAGTCCCGGGAACTGACCGGGGCGTCAAGGTGACACCCGGCCTGGGCGGCGGCGATCCCCTCGTCTCGTGAGTCGGCGGTAGCGGCCGAGGGCGGCGGCGGCCAAGGAGCCGCAGCCCTCGGCCCGGCGTTCGTGGCGGCGGCACAGGCGGGGCGGCCGGGATCTGGTCTGCGGCCCGGCCTCGGGTTACCCTGATCGCACTGTGCTCTGAGCTTCAACGTGTCCGAATCCCATCCGCGCTGGAGAGCGTGTGCCCGTCTCTAGGAGCCCGTGGCGGGCGCCGGTCGCCCTGGCGTACGCGACCTTTGTGCTGGCCGGGTTGAACGCCGGTGTGGGCGGAGTGCTGCTGCCCGCGCTGATCGGCGACTACGGCGTCGACATGACGACGATCGGTATCACCTTCTTCGTGTCCTCCGCCGGGTTCATGCTCGCCGGATCCGCTACGGGCCCGCTGCTTGAGCGCCTCGGTACGCGCCTGGCCCTCGCCATCGGCGGCGGCCTGTACGTGATGGCCACGCTGTACATGGCAAGCCGCCCGCCGTTCGTGGCCTTCCTGGCAGTGCAGCTGATGGCCGGCTACGGCATCGGCGTGCTGGAGTCGGTGCTCAACGCCTACCTCACAGAGCTGCCCTCGGCCACGACGCTGCTCAACCGCCTGCACGCGTTCTTTGGTGTCGGCGCGCTTCTCGGCCCGTTGACGGCCGCCTGGATGCTGACCTTCCTGCAGTGGACGGCCGTGTGGCTGGTGCTGGCGGTGACGTGCCTTCCGCTGGTGGCCGGCTTCCTGATGGCCTATCCCAGGCGCACCCCCGCGGGTGACGGTGCGGCCGAGCATCCCGTGCCGGCGGGGCCTCCGTACCCAGACGCCTTGCCGCCTCCAGCAGACCCCGAGGGCTCCGAACCGGAGCGGGGCGGCCTGCTGACCGCCGTCATGCGCTCGCCCGCGGTGGCACTGGCCTCGGGGTTTCTCGCCGTGTACGTCGGTCTGGAGATCAGTGTAGGCAACTGGGGGTTCACCTTCCTGGTCGAGGAGCACGCGCAGACCGGCCTGACCGCCGGGTACATCTCCAGCGGTTACTGGCTCGGGCTGACCCTGGGCCGGTTCCTGATCAGTCCGGTCGCCACCAGGATGGGACTGACCGCGGTCGGCATGACCTACGCCTGCCTGGCCGGCGTGACGGCGAGCGCGGTCCTCACCTGGGCGGCACCGGGGGCGGCCGTGGCCACCGCCGGTTTCCTCCTGCTCGGCTTCTTTCTCGGGCCCGTCTTCCCGACGGCCATGGCGGTGGTGCCTGACCTGACCACGGCCCGGCTGGTGCCGACTGCCATCGGCATCATGAACGGGATATCGGTCATCGGCGGCGCGGTGCTCCCCTGGCTGACCGGCGCCATCGGACAGAGCGCCGGGATCTGGACCCTGATGCCCTCCGCCGTGCTCCTCGCCCTGCTGCAGTTCGCCCTTTGGCGGATGATCGTCGCCCGGATGACCGCAGAGAGACCCGACTCTGTCATATAAAGCATCCTTTTCACATACCGCAGAAGTTGTACTCGACATACCGCAATAAGCGCAGAAAAGATCAATTTTGTGCGGTATTAGAGGGTGGCCATCCGGCCGGATAGGATCGCATCGATCTTAAACCCCGGCACGGATCATGCCCGTAGCGTATGTGCGCCGTGGGCACCCACAGAAAGGTCGATGCGCGCAGTCAGCGTGATCGAGCCGAGTAAAGACCGGTTCTGAGTGACGGCACCGCTGCCCTGAATCAATTCGCAGCAGTCACCCGGTCCCCATCAAGCCGAGCGGTTCATTTATTTCATCAAGCCAGGAGAACACATGCAATTACGTCATGCTGCTCTGTCGGTATTCACATCCTTACTTGTACTCGCGTCCGGTGCGGCGGTGACCGCGTCCCCGGTTTCCGCCACAGCGGCCTCGGTGACCTCGACCACCTCGGTGCAGAGCACCTCGGCGGCGACAGGGGGCCGGTACTTCCCGGCACGGGTGCGCCTGCTGACCAACCAGGCGGTCGAGCCCGGCGCGACGCTGACGGTGCCGGTCGCGGGTGTCTCCTCGCTGCCCGTCTCGGGAATCGAGTCCGTCGCGATCAACGTGACCGCGAAGGGCAACGGCGACTCCGGTTCGGTGGTGGTCTACCCGTCCGGAGAAGCGGAGCCGAACTCGGCCTCCGCCGGCTACGACAGGGTGCACTACGCCGCCACGATGCTGGTGACCAAGATCGGGGCAGACGGCCAGATCAACATCGCCAACCAGGGCACGACCAACGTGAACGTGTTCTTCGACCTTCTGGGCTACACCCTGAAGGAGCCCAACGGCCAAGGCCTGGCGTACGTCGGTCTGAACCAGCAGCGGATCCTCTCCCCCACCGGCATCGGCGCCGCCGGGAACATGGAACTTCAGCCGATGGGCAAGGGAGGGGTCCCTTCCTCGGGTGTCAAGGCCGTGGCACTGATGGTCACCGCCAAGGGCTCCTCGACCGGTACGGTGCGGGTCTACCCCGCCGGCGCCGGCTGGCCGCTTGAGGCCAGCATCGACTACCCGCAGAACGTCCCCCAGCACAACCTGGTCATCGCCGAGCTCGGTACCGACGGCAAGGTGAACGTCCACAACCTGAGCTGGGGCAGTGCCGAAGTCGCGGTCGACGTGGTCGGCTACTTCACCGCCACCGCCGACGCGCCGCGGAGCGCGGTTCTGCGCTCGGTCTCTCCCCTCCGGATCGCGGAGAAGCTGGTGATCCCGGCAGGCGGTGACAAGGTCGTGGACCCCCGCGGCATCAACGGAGTCCCGGTTCTCAACACCACCTCCGTCGGGCTCGGCGTCACCGCCCTCGGCGTCGGCTCGGGCACCGTGCAGGTCCACCCCGCCGGCACCACCACCCCGGCGGGGCAGACGCTCAGCTACGCCCCCGACACCGAGGTCACCGGTTTCACGCTGACCCAGCTCGGGAGCGACGGAAAGGTCAATCTCCACAACACCGGATCCAGCCCCGTCACCGTCTGGGTCGACGCCCTCTCCTACGCCGAGCTGGTCAACCGTGTCTTCCCCACCCCGGCGAGTCCCGGTGAGGCCATCGAGAACATCACCGGTGTCGCGGACCTGAACACCGGCGTCACCAGCGACAGCGACAACATCGCCATCACCTCCAAGACCGACGACTCCGGCACCACCACGCTGAAGGTCTCCCGGAACCCGCAGCAGGGCGTCACCGTGACCGGTGACGCCGGGACCACCAACCTGAAGCTGCCCGCCTCCGGGACCGCGTCGCGCACCGCGGCCGGCACCATCATCTACAGGGGCACCACCGACAACTACTCCATCGGAGTCCAGCCCACCGCCGACGGCGGCTTCCGTACCTTCGCGCACCTGAACAACGCCTCCGCCCCCACCGGCTACTCCTTCCCGATGTCCCTTCCCAGCGGAGCGCGCCTGGCCATCGACGACCTGGACGGCAGCGCGCTCATCGTCAAGGAACACGAAACCGGCGTCGAAGAAGTCGAACTGCTCGAAGAGGTCACCCGTATCGAGAAGCCGTGGGCCAAGGACGCCTCCGGCCGTAGCTGGCCCACCAGCTACTCCATCGAGGGGAACACCCTCAAGCTGAACATCGACCTCACCCCGGCCGCGGGCGCGTCCGGCAGCACCGTCTCACCGGCCTTCCCTGTCGTCGCCGACCCCTCGGTGAAGCGGAACTGCGGCATCATCACCTGCTCCTGGTACTTCAGCAAGGCGACCACCCGCTCGATCAAGTCCAAGTTCGACACCCGGGGCTGGACGGTGGGTACGGCCAGTGGCATCATCTGCGGCCTCATCCCGCACGCCGTGGCCAAGGGTGCCTGCGCGATCGCCGTCGCCTACTACTACAACAGCGCCTTCAACAACACCCGGGCCGCCTACGACCGCGGCGGGTGCCTGGTGGTGAGAGTCAACGTCTTCAACGGCGCGACTCCCTACACCGCCTGGAGAACCGTCCGCTTCGCCAACGTCGGAATCACCAACAAGTACTGCTACAGCAAGTAATCGACGGCCTTTCGCAGCGGACCGGTCGTGAGGAAGGCCCAAGAGCTGGATATACCAGCAGACCCACCGGGGTCTACCTGGAATCGAACCAGGTTAGAAGGAAGCTCTCAGATGGCCTCACGACCGGAATGCAAGGAAAGCGGGAAGGCTAGGAGCCAAATCGGGTGTGAGAAGGAAGCCCTCCCATGGCCTCGCGATCTTCACGATATCAGGCGGGAATCAGTTCGTGCAGCGTCCCGGGCGTGTACACCCGCGAGCCCGGCGGCAGGTCGGCCGGCGCCGCCAATCCGATGTAGGTGGTGTGCTCCGCCGAAGAGCCTCTCTTACCCAGCAGATCTGCCAGGTATCGGACTCGCAGGTAGTCGCGTTCCACGATCGAACGCGTCAGCAACGAAGTGGTGACCCGGTTGCCCTCCACCTGGTTGAAGCCGGGACGCCCCTTCAGGTAGAGGTGCAGCCACTTCACCCGCCATTCGCCGTTGTCATCACGGAGAAAGACAAGCGGCAGGGCGATCCGGCCCGAGCCCCGCAGGTCGGACTTCGTACGCACGGTACGCGGCTCGAACGGTCTGCCTTCCTGCCCGGCGTCCCTGGTCATATAGCCGAAGAACGCCTCGGCGGCCTCGTCGAACGGCTCTCCGTCGTAGATGTTGACCTGCGGAATGATGATCGGTCGAGTCGCGTCGGCGAGACGGATGTTGATGAACTCCGACGCGCCGTGGGGTGCCTCGGTGAGGTCGCCGGAGTACTCGGCGAAGTCGTTGCCGTAGTTCGTCCACGAGATGTGCGTCGCGTTGCCGTAGGAGGCGTCGAGCATGAGCGCGGACAGGTCGTAGTCGGTGCGCCGCTCAGCCTGCCGCCAGTGGACGAAGAATCTGAGCAACTCCCCGTCCACCGTCGAAAGTGAGCCGCGGGGCAGCATGCCGAGCCCGGGCGAGACGGCCTTGCCCGAGAGCGGCAGGGCGACGTCGAGCACGTCGGGATCGACGATCAGTTCGCCGGGATCGGGGAGGCGGCGGACGATCTCCTCGTCCAGGATGGCGAGCGCCCGCGACAGGATCTCCTCCTCAAGCGGCGAGCGGGAGTCGGGCGTCGTCCATGCCCTGCCGTACCGGTTGGTGAAGACGCGGCCGGAGGCGGGGGCGAGCCGGTTCTGGAGGTGCTCGCGCAGGGACAACAGGAGGCGGCCGGAGGCGCCCGCCACGGCGTTCTCCGCGGCGTCCAGCACGGTCGGCGCGGAAAGGCCGATCCGCAGCAGGTGGTCGAGGCGGCGCAGCAGCGCACCGGGCGCCTTCCCCAGCAGTTCGACGGCGTCGGAGGTACGGCCCGCCGACAGGGCGGCCTCGACGCGGCTGTCGAAGCCGACGGCCCTACGCACGCCTCTGGCCACCTCGAAGACGGCGGCGGCACGTGGGAACCGCGGGTACTCGTGGGGATGCAGCCGCTCGCCGAGCCGCTTCCACTGCTCCCGATGGCGTGGCACGTCACCGAGCTTGGCCGGGGAGGCGACGGTGTCCAAGGCCTGCAGCAGGGCGCGACGCTCGGCGCGGCGGAACGAGCGGATCCTGGTGGGGGTGGCCAGCGTGACATCGCCGCCGGAGCAGCCGCAGGCGAGCCGGAGCACGTCGGTCACCGTGTCGACGAGCAGCGGCCGGCCGGCGGCCAGCCGTACCTCGTTGATGACCGCGCGGTTCTCACGCATGGGGATGCGCTCCGGCTGGTCAGCGCAGAACGACGCCAGGGAGCGCAGCGCCGCCAGATCCTCGGCGGCCGGCGGCACCTCGGAGCCCGCCAGCGAGAAGTAGAGCTCACGCGCCTCCGATTCCAGGCTCCCGCCCAGCTCCAGCACGGTCACCCGGTCCCCGGCCAGCGGGATCAGCTCGGCGTGAGCGGCCAGCAGGTCGGCGTAGGTGTGCCGGTAGCGGCCATAGCCCGGCAGAGTCAGCAGGTCGAGCGTCGGCGACTGGACCCGCGCGGCGGCGACCGGGTCGAGCAGGGCCTCACGCAGCAGACCGGCCCAGAACTCCAGGGTGTCGGGCACGTTCGCGGGAAAGTCGACGAAGTAGGCGTTGTGCTGGACGTGGTCGCCCACCAGGCCGCGGACGGTGGCCAGGACCCGTACGCCGAGATCCGACACGGTCTCGCCGGGCAGTCTCGTCAGGTGTTCGAGCAGAGCCGCCGAGCACTTGAAGCCGACGCTCAGCAGCGCGGCGTCGAGCTGACGGGCGGCCGCCTCCCCCCGGCCCGGCGCGAAGGCGTCGGGAGCGTCGACGGGAACCCGAAGCCGCCTGGCGATGACGAGACTTTCAAGATTTTCCACGAGCGCACTTTATAACCGGAACACGCCTGTATTCTGCGGGTTTTCCGGGAGGCGATGACGTCTGTCACCTCAGTCGATCCGACTTCGGAAGGCGAAAGCCGACGTCTGCTCCCGAACCATCCGAAGCGGGACCGGAACGCAGCATTTTCAATGCACTTCCAGCCCGTCTCCATGTGGTTCCGCGGCGGTCTCGCGAAGACGCGTGGTTGCCTTCTTCGGTGACAGACCGGTGTGTTCTCCGGCGAAGGCCAGGATGTCCGCGGTCAGGGCGCGCTCTTTGCTCGCGGGAGAGGCGGCGTGGGCGGTGTCGGGCTCTCGACGCATGAGGATCGGCCGGTCACCGCTGGTGGCGTGTTGGAGGGCCGCGCACATCTTGGTGACGTGCGCCTCTCCGGTCTGCAGATCGGTCACCGCGCCGGTGAGCAGGAATGCGGGATAGGAGTCTCCGGGGGTGACGTTGTGGTACGGGGAGTACCCGAGTAGCCATTGGAGTTGTTCGGGCTGGGAGGCGGTCCCGAATTCGTCGGTCCATGTGCACCCCAGGCCGAAGTGTTCGTAGCGCACCATGTCGCACAGCGGGCCTTCGGCGATGACCGCGGCGTACAGGTCCGGCCGCTGTGTGGCGGCGGCGGTGACCAGTAGCCCGCCGGCGGATTGGCCAAAGATCGCCAGTTGGTCGCGGGTGGTTCGGCCGGTGTCGATGAGCCAGGTCGCGGCGTCGTTGAAGTCGCTGACCGCGCGATGTTTGTGTGCTCCGCGGCCTGCGTCGTGCCAGCGTTGGCCTTCTTCGCCGCCTCCACGTACACAGGCGACCGCGTAGGTGCCGCCGGCGCCGACCCACGCGGCCGCCGCGGGGAAGAACCACGGGCGCATCGGCATACCGAAGCTGCCGTAGCCGTAGAGGAGGGTGGGGCGGGGGCCCTGATGTTCTTCAGCCGGGGTGAACAGGAACAGGGTGATCTCGGTACCGTCGCCGGCGCGATAGCGAACGCTGCGGCTGTGAATCTCCGGAGTGTGTCCGGCTGTCGTGGCACCGGTTTCCTGTTCCGTCCTCCCGCTGGTGGCGTCGTAGCGATAGATGGTGGGGGGCGTGGTCGCGTCACAGTAGCTGAACCACGCGTGATGCCCGTGTGGGACGTTCGTGCGCAGGGACGACACGACGCCCGCACCGGGAAGGGGCAGACCGGTGAGCAACCGGCCACTGGCCAGGTCGTGCAGTGTCAGGGTGGAGATGCCGTGGCGGGTGCGTGCCACCAGCAGAAGGGGCCGTGGAAGCGCCGGGTCGTCCAGGACCAGGCACTCGTCCAAGGGGGCTTGGGGATCCTCGGCTACCAGCGCGCGCCACGCGGCCGGGTCGGTGTCGTGCCGGTGCGCCACACAGATGCGGCCACACGGGGCCTGGTGGTCGGTGACCAGCAGCAGATCGTTGTCCGCGAGGAAGCGCGGGAGGACACGGGCGCCTATGGCGCGTCCGTCCACGGCCTTGACGAAATGCGGGGCTTCCGGATCGACGAGCTCGGCCACGTACACATCGTTGTGTGAGGCGGGGCCGGCCATCGCGGTGATCGCCAGACAACGGCCGTCGGCGCTGACCGTGAGCCCGTAATAGTGGTCCGGGGCATCGTCGCCGCCGAACACCACCGCGTCGGTCTGCCAGGGTGAACAGATCCGGTGCAACCTCACCCGCCGCTGCAGACGCATGTCGCCCGGGGCCAGTTCCTCATCGGGAACACGGCTGACGTAGTAGAACGCGTCCCCTCCGGGCAGCCAGGCGAGCGAGGTGTTACGGGCGCGCGGCAACGGCCCGTCCAGCACCTCACCGGTACGCGCGTCCAGCACCAGGATGTCGCTGCCGGGCTGCTCGGCGACCTCCATCTGGACGGCCACACGTTCGCCCTCGCGCGACGGCCACCAGGCATACAGCCCGGTGTGGCCGGACGGATCGATCGCTACCGGATCGACCAGCACCCGCCTGTTCCCCTCGGTGTCAACGACGAGCAGGCGCCGTTGCTCGTCCCCACGGAGCTGCTCGGCAAGGAACATGACCGAACCGCGCACCACCGGAGGCTCCGACACGCCGAAGGATGACACCTGATCCACCAAGGACGCCCACGATCGCCTCTCACGCCATCCGGCGCGATACGCGCGGAAGAGATGATCCTGTGCCGCGGCCCAGTCCCGCACGCGCGCGTCATCGCCGTCTTCCAACCACCGGTAGGGATCGGGGACCGGGAATCCGAACAGATCCTCCACCGCATCGCTGCGCCAGACGGCAGGGTAGAACAATCGCACCACAGACGCCCCCCGATGCATAGCCCCGCCTGCAACAGGTCGAGGCACTGCGGCCTTTACGCACCGCAGCACCTCGGCTCATTCAGCTACGACTCGCCGCGAAGAATGTCCGCCTGCCAGCCGCGTACGCCCCCAAGGCGGGTAGTCGGAGTGGAATCACGATACGGTAGGTAGCCATTCATGTCAGCCTCCCGGATTCGTCGATTCGCCCGGAATGAGCGATTACGACGACAAGTATCCCCGGGCTCGGGATCGATAAACACCGGCGTCGCCCTCGACGGTGAGCGCCAATCCTCACTGGATCCTCGGCGCACGGACCTGCCATATCGACTATCCTCCCGCTAAAATTTCAGGTAAAAGAAAAAGGCATACTGGAACGCCCTGTTCGGATCGATCTCAATTCGGAGCCTTTCGAGATGGCCCCAGGGCTGACGGTGTTCTCGAATCGTGAGACCGAGAACGACCGGCAGGTCGCCGAAATCACCGCGGGCCCGGCGGTTTCCCTCGGACCCGCCGGCGTCCGGCGGATCCGCGCCCCGGACGAGGACGGCCTGCGGATCGCCGCGTGACATCCCCCTTGGACGTACCACCGATCTTCGCCGCCAAGAATCAGCGATGATCAGCTAAGCAACGGTCAAAGACCGACATTTCCCGACAGCGAGCCGGGAACGTCACCGCCGGCCAGAACCCCGCCTCGTCCGCTCCGCTCGCGGCCGAACCCAAGGAACATCTCCTCGCATTTTCGCCTTTGGAATAAGCGATCTACCTTACCGTGCGAGCAAGTTGGCGGAAGTGAGATGGATTGCATTCCATTCACACGTTAAATTGCGGATACATCCGACTCTGAGACTGTTTTTCCGAGGTCGCGTCGGTAGAGAGGGATCACGACCGGGGAGGACCGACTCGAAGTCGCTCGAAGGACGCACGCTATGACGGTATATGCCTATCGATGTCCGCACTGCTCAGAAATCGAGGTCACTTTTCGGATAGGCACCGCACCCGCTGCGGTGCCGTGCCCGGACTGCGGCGCGGCCTCGGTTCGGGCGTTCTCAGCGCCGATGCTGGCGCGCACCCCGGCCGCCGTGGCCGCTCGGTTGCAGCGCGCGGAGCGCAGCGCCTCCGAGCCCGAAGTCGTCACGTCCCTGCCGCGGCGCCGCGCCGGAGGCGCGGTGGCCGTCCATCCCGCTACCAGCCGCCTGCCGCGGCCGTGACCGTCTCGCAGCGCCGAAAGGAACCCAGCCGTGCCAGAGTTGATTTTCCCGCTCGACTCGAAGAGGAAGTTCACCGACCAGGCCAAGATCGGTCACAACCGTTGGCACCCCGAGATCCCGCCGGTGGCATGGGTCAAGCCCGGCGACAGCTTCCGGGTCCACTGCCGGGAGTGGTTCGACGGTGCGATCCACAACGACGACTCCGCCGAGGACATCCGTGACGCCCCGTTGACGAAGGTGCACGCGCTCAGCGGCCCGTTCGCGGTGGAGGGAGCCGAGCCGGGCGACCTGCTGGTCGTGGACATCCTCGACCTGGGGCCCATCCCTCAGGAGGACAGCGGCCCGCTGGCCGGCCAGGGCTGGGGTTACACCGGAATCTTCCCCACCAGGAACGGCGGCGGGTTCCTCACCGAGCAGTTCCCCGACGCCTACAAGGCAGTCTGGGACTTCTCCGGTCAGGCTGCCACATCACGCCATATCCCGGCGGTGTCGTTCACCGGCATCACCCACCCCGGACTCATGGGCACCGCGCCGTCAGCGGCGCTGCTGTCGAAATGGAACGCGCGGGAGTCGGCGCTGAGGGCCACGGACCCGCAGAGAGTGCCGCCGCTGGCCCTGCCTCCCGAGCCCCAGGACGCCGTCCTCGGCTCCGCTTCCCCGTCCGAGTTCGACCGGATCGCGGCCGAGGCGGCCCGCACGGCACCGCCGCGAGAGAACGGCGGCAACCAGGACATCAAGAACCTCACCCGGGGTTCCCGAGTCTTCTACCCGGTGTACGTATCCGGCGCGAACCTGTCGGTCGGCGACCTGCACTTCTCGCAGGGCGACGGCGAGATCACCTTTTGCGGTGCCATCGAGATGGGCGGGTTCATCGACCTGCGGGTCGACGTCATCAAGGAGGGCATGCAGACGTACCGTGTCGGCGAGAACGCCATCTTCATGCCGGGCCGCACCGGCCCTCAGTACAGCGAGTGGCTCGCCTTCTCCGGGGTGTCCGTCACCCTGGACGGCGAGCAGCGCTATCTCGACTCGCAACTGGCCTACCAGCGGGCCTGCCTGCACGCGATCGACTACCTGACGGCGTTCGGCTACAGCCCCGAGCAGGCGTATCTGTTGCTCGGCGCCGCGCCGATCGAGGGCCGGCTGTCAGGGGTGGTGGATATTCCCAACTCCTGCGCCACCGTCTACCTGCCAACCGCGATCTTCGACTTCGACGTCCGTCCCGGCGCGTCCGGCCCGCTCCGCGTGCCGCAGGGCACCAGCGCACCGCACGCCGGCTTCGACTGAACCGCTGCCCGCCTCCCACGGCCCGATCACGGGGACCCGCATCGTGGACCCGTCGTCCCGAACGCGGGCATGTGCGGCATGCCCGCCGGCCGGCCCGTCCTCACCCCGTCCGCAGGCCTTCGTCGTGTTCCAGGAGGTCGAAGCTCAACACCGACTCCTGCCGCTCACGGAGGAGCTCACGTTCACCTCGTAGTCATCGTCCTCCGTTTCCAGGAACAACACCGAGAGGTGAACATCTCTACCGTCGACGGATTTGACAAAGCAGTTCACCACTCCGCCTTCATCCTTCGGAGAGGGTTTCCAACCGTCCACGGTCGCGGCGTCTTGATAAAAGGACAGCATCTCGGCCACCTGGCCCGAAGGGCGGTAAGCCTGCCTGACAGTCACCGTCCGGTAGACACTGTCACAACCGGATCCGCGTCCCCCCTGGGGCTTCGCGTGCGCCGGATGAGCATCGAGGATGTCGAGCTTGCCCAGGGAGGCGATGAGCCGGTCATCCTCAGCGGTACACCCATCGGTTGACGCCGAAAAAGCGACAAAAGCCACTAAGGCGGCACCGACCCCCATGCAGACGGCCACGAGCACCGCGATCGTTGAGCGCTTCATCATCAAAATCTAGCGCCCCTGCGCATTCATTCAACTGGGAAGCCCTGGCCACTCTGGAATGCCCCGGAGTCATGCGGTCGTTTCATTCGACCGACCCGCGAGGGCCCCGTATCGGCCGACCCGCCCTGCCGGCAGCGCCGCCGTCGACCAGAACCAAGAAAGCCCCGGCCGTGATCGGCTCGGGGCGTTCGTGCTGCTCAGCCGCTGCGCTCAGAGGCGGGGTCGAACCGCCGACCTTCCGCTTTTCAGGCGGCGCGATCAGCCTGCTCCGCTCGTTCGGGGGCGAAAAGGCGATGACGTCATCCGCCTTGGGCGCGTACGTCCCGTCGGCCGCCTTGCCGGTGACCGCGTCACTCATCTTCAGTGTGGGCGTCACCGCTCCGCTCGGTTCGCTATAGGACTCTTTTCCGGTCATCTTGGAAATCAACGGCCGAGGCATGGCCGGGCAGGCGGAAGCCTCGGGCCGGCCCCGAACCGGGCGACCTCAACTCCCGAACGGCCAGACGGAGATGCGTAACAGGCCCTAAACCCGAGGCCGGAATCCCAACACGATATTGTCTGACTTCATCGATTTACCACTCTGAAAACACATGTCAAGACATTGATCGCGCCGTAAATTCATGAAATATCAGACGTATCCCCGCAAGTGAAACACAGAGGAGCATCCGGTGAAAATCCCCCCGATCACCGCAAGAGCCTCACGATCCGCCGGTCGTCCGGCAGTGGCGCTGGGAGTCGCCCTCGCCTTGGTCGCGATGAGCGCCATCCAGGCCACCGCGGCCCCCGCTCCCGCCTCCCCCGAGAACGCCATCACCCGAGCCATCGAGCCGGCCGGCGAGGTCCCGGGCGGTTTCGCCTCCTGGAAGGACCTGGTGGCCACCCAGGAGAAGCTGGTCAAGGCCGCAGACCGCGTCACCGCCGCCGTCAGGACGCAGGGCGACATCGGGTTCGCCGGCATCATCGCGGCGCCGGAGAACCGCGAACTGCGCGTCTACTGGAAGGGAGACACCCCCGAGCGCATCGACGACCTGGTCGGCCGACTGCGCCGGGACGTCCCGGTCAGTGTCCTGCCCGCGGCCTACTCGGCCCGGGAGCTGGAGAGCGAGATGAACCGTCTCGGCCGCACCTCCGGCGGCGCGATCACCTCGATCGCGCCGAACGTCGACGGCTCTGGCCTGACGGTCTCGGGCGCCGCCTACGGCCTGACCCGCTCGAGGGTCGCCGGCTCGGCGGTACCGGTCACCGTGGAGGCCGGCGTCACACCGACCCCGGCCAGCCGCTGGGACGACGCCGCGCCCTGGCTGGGCGGCGCGGCCTGGCGCACCACCGGCACCGGCCGCGGCTGCTCGACGGGCTTCGCCGTCACCGCCGGCGGGACGAGCTGGATGCTGTCCGCGGCCCACTGCGGCAGCATCGGGCAGACGGCCACCGACCCGACCGGCCAGGTGATCGGCCCGATCACCTATGCCAACACCAGCCGCGACGTGATGCTGATCCGCGCGAGCACCGCCGGCCGCGTCTACAACAACAACCCCGGCACCGTATCGCCGGAGTTCAGCAACCCGGTCGTCGGCACCTCCGCCTCCTACGTGGGCATGTGGCTCTGCACCTCCGGCGCCTACTCGGGCACCGTCTGCCTTTGCCAGGTGAAGATGACCAACGTCACGATCTACCTTGCCGAGAGCGCGCTCTACGGCCTGGCCCTTCTTGAGAATCCGACGCGCAAGAACGCGGCCGGCCAGGGCGACAGCGGCGGCCCGGTGGAGACTCCCGAACCGTCCGGCACCACCCGGCAGTACGCGGTGGGGGTCATCTCCCTGATCGACACCGGCGCTCAGGTGCCCTGCACCGGCTACGTCCCCACCGGCCGCGTCTGCTCCTGGCGGCTGTACTACGCGCCGTGGAGCAACGCAACCGCCGCCTTCCCGGGAATCGCCATCGCGACCGGCTGACGAATCGATCAAGCCGATCACCGCGTGAGCCGCGGTAGCGGCCATCTGAAGCGTGACGTGCATGGCAGGCATCAGGCCTCGTGTTGATACCTTCCGTCATCAGGAAGAAAACCCGCTTCGTACGGCGCCGCACCAGGACGGCTGCGACATCATGGCCAGGAGGTTCCCGCTTGCCTGCCACGCGAGTACGTCCCCATGTCGCGCGAGTACTGGAGCGCACCCGCGCCATGGTGTTCGTTTTCGACAGCGTGATCTGCGACCTGTTCGCCGGTGTGGACACGTCGGCGATCACCGACGACATCCGCGCGCGCCTCCCGGCCCCACATCCTGCGCCGCTGCTGGACAGCATCGCCTTCCTCACCGCGACCAGTCCGCTGTGGCTGGTGGCCTACGCCCACCAGGTCAGTGCCGCCCACGGCGACGAGGCGGAGGACATCCTGCGCGCGGCCGAGACGACCGCGGTCACCACGGCCGTTCCCACGCCCGGCGTACGCGAGGCTCTGCTGGCCTGTCAGGCCGGTGGTAGGAGCGTCGCCGTGGTGGGCAGTCGCTACTCCGCCACCATCGAGTCCTATCTGGACCGGCACGAGCTGCGGCAGTTGGTGGGACCGGTCATCGGGTACCGGCATCACCGTCCTTCGAGCGGATCGATGGGAACCGCCCTCGTACGACGGGCGAGAAAGGCACTGGCCGTGAAACCCGCCGAATGCGCCGTGGTCGGCGCCTCCGTCCGGGCGATGATGATCGCGGCGGACCTCGGCACCCGGGCGATCGGCGTCGCCGGCCTGCGTGACAGCCGCAAGCACATGACCGAGATCAACGGCTCGGTCGTCGTCTCGTCCCTGCCCCACTTGGCCGACGCCGTCGCCACGGTCCCCATCAATGAGGGCATCACAACATCACCCATGTAGTGCGACCCCCTCCAACGTCACCATGGGGAGCGACCTACCCGTATGAGATCACCTGTACGGGACCGCCTGTCCTACTTCGGCTGATGCTTTACGGGCAGCCTTGCACCTCACCCCATTCATCCGGCTCCCGGACAGGGACCGGCGAAGCGAACCGATCGGCCGGGAATCGACGTCTATGGACTGTGAGGCTTTCCACTTCGATCGGTCTCGGCCTGACGGCGGCCGGGGTGTGCGCGGCGGCCGTGGTGCTCTCGGGAGCGATCAGCGAGTCATCGCCCGTACCGGCCACCTGCCCGCAACGCTGGGGCAGCGACGACATCGGCGGCTGGGTACCCACCGCCGCCGACATCGACGGCGTGGAGGAGTCACTCGTCCCCGGCTCACCGGTGAAGGCTCTCATCTGCGCCTATCCCGGGGACAACACGCGTCCGGGTGGTGAGCGACTGGCCGGTTCGCGAACGCTCACGGACCAGGCGGCGGCGATGGCCGGTGACCTCGCATACCTCCCGGTGACTACCGCCGACGCGGGTCGGGCATGCACGGCGATGGGGGGACCGATGACCAACTACCTCATCCGGTTCGCCTACCCCGACGGCCGCGCCCTGTGGGTGGGCAGCGCCGAGGAGGTCAATCGCTGCGTGAGGACCACCAACGGCACTGTCAGCAGCAACTCGTACGCCGGGCCCGCCATCACCACCGCCTACAAGGACGGAATCTGGCGGCCCGTACCGCCGGACGACCCCTGCCGAGGCCCCGGCGACCGCCGAGGTCAGGACGAGCTGATGGTTCCCGGACGACCCGGCCGACTCACCGTGTGCAGGGACGCCACGTACGTGAGGCCGCCCTACCGGAAACGGCATGGCAGGGACGTCGCCCGCGCGCTGGCCGCGACACTGAACTCTCTGGACACCTTGCCGAGCCAGAACACATGCCAGGGACTCGGCGGCGCCAACGAACGCGGCATCCGGCTCGTATTCGACTATCCGCAAGGACCGGCCGCCGCAGTAACGATCTCGATGAACTGCGCCCCCGCCATCAACAACGGCCTGCTCCAGGCCGACCTGGGCGACCCCGTCCGCGACCAGATCCTCCGCCTCGCCCCATCTTGACAATGGACCATGCGGGCGAACCCTGATGATCTTGAGCGCATGGCGACCGTCATGATGCCCTCACCTGGTACTTCACCGGTTCTCGCTGGACGGGCCGCCGTGTGCGGGTACGGCGGGTTTGGTGCGGCAACGACGACTGCGGCGCAAAGACCTTCGCCGAGCAGGTCCGAGCAGGTGTCCGGGCTGACCGTCCGCTGCGACCTTCCGCCCTTGGCTCAGCGATCGCGGTCGAAGCGATCGCGGTCGATGTGTTCCCGGGCGAGCAGCTGGGTGAGAACCTGCTGCAGCTCGTGTTCCGGCTGCTGGGCCAGGACACCGGCGCGCCAGGCGACGAATCCGTCCGGCCGGACGAGGCTCATGCCGGTGCTCGCGATGCCATAGGTGTCCAGGAATCGGTCCTCGGGGTCGTGGAGCTCGACACCGATATGGTGAATGTCCAGCTCGACGCCCAGCGATGCCGCCGCCGTCCTGGCCGCCGCCGTCCAGTCCCCGCCATCCGGGGCGACCAGGACGGTGAACGCACCGGTGAACAGGTCGAGCGTGGACAACTTCGTCCGAGCCCGGTCCAGCCATACATGCGGTGCGCGCAGACCGGGACGCCCGCTGGGCTCGCGAGGGTCTTCGACCGGCTCGTCCGGGGTGGAGGTTTCAACGCGGACTGCTGCGGAGTCGTACCGGTATCCGAAGATCATGGTCAGGTCCTCGATCGCCGTGAGATCGTCCGCCGTTCCTTCGTGACGGGCGTTCAGCAGCCGCATCGCCTGGTCCAGGGTGACCTGCGCGACCGGTCGGCGCTCGTTCTCGTAG
The DNA here is from genome assembly GCF_040675205.1 of Streptosporangium sp. NPDC049644. NCBI lineage: Bacteria > Bacillati > Actinomycetota > Actinomycetes > Streptosporangiales > Streptosporangiaceae > Streptosporangium > Streptosporangium sp. NPDC049644. The sequence goes on from NZ_JBFAOJ010000013.1 coordinate 111,603, forward strand.
GTGTCCAGCAGCGACTGTCCTGCCTGGCCCTTGAGGACGGCGGCGAGCTTCCACGCCAGGTTGTGCGCGTCCGCGATGCCGGTGCCGGCGCCGTAGGACCCTGTCGGGGGGAAGACGTGGGCCGAGTCGCCGACGAGGAACACCTGGCCGGCCCGGTATCGGCGGGCCACGGACGCAGCGAGCCTGACATCCATCGGCTTCCGGCTCCAGCCGGGTACGGGGGGCACCAACGTGATGTCCAGGTCCGCGATTCCCACGGCGCGACGGGCCAGTTCGACACAGCGCTGCTCGGTGAAGTCCTCGATGCTGTCACCTTGCCTCGGTTGGAAGGGCACCCCGAGCATCCACCGTCCGGCCTGCCGCAACGGCGCCAGGGCCGTGCCGGCCGTCGGCTGGTCGAAGTAGGCGAGCAGAAACCCGCGTCCCCGCAGCGCGTCGCCGAGGTCGGCATCGAAGAGGAAGTGCGCGGCATGGCCCAGGACTCCGGGGCCGTCCACGCCGATGCCAAGCCGGTCACGGATGCCCGCGCGGTTGCCGTCCGCGGCGACGAGGTAGTCGGCATGAACGTGGTATTCGGCACCGCTGCCGAGATCCCGCACGATGGCCCGTACATCGTCCCCGTCGGAGTCGAAGGAGACCAGCTCGGCGCCGAACCGCACGTCGGCGCCGCCGCGCTCGGCGGCGGCGCGCACGACGAGCTCCAACTCGTCCTGGTCGATCAGTCCCCAGTCGGTGGGGCTGAGCGACTGTGGCGGGCGGACGTGAGCGAGCAGATCGATGCGGAAGCGCTCCTGGCCGACCAGGGTGTCCGCGCCGATCATCTCCGGCCTGTCGGCCAGGATCGAGGTGCGGGTGCGGATCTCCTCTTCCAGGCCGACGGCGCGGTAGATCTCCATCGAGCGCGGGTTGAACGCCCGCGCCTGCGGCATGATCGCCGTGGACGGGTGCCGTTCGACCAGTATCGGGCGGATGCCAAGACGCGCGAGGAACAGCGCCGTGGACAGGCCGGTGATGCCTCCTCCCACGATGAGCACGGCGGTGGTGTGGTCGTGCGGTGCGGCCATCGTTTGCCATCTCCTGTCTGTTTCTGTTTCACCGCGCAAAACGGACGAATCACGTCAGGTCTGGACCTGCGGCGGCCGTAACGACCTTGCGGTGACTACCGCGTCGACTGAACTCCCCAAGCTACGATCAACCGTTCACTCCACTGTGTCAAGTAGATGCTTGATTAGTAGGAGTGTTCAGTTGATTGTCTTGAGTGCGACTATGATCGTGGCGTGTCCACGTCGAAGCCACGTCGCTCGCCCAAGCCGCAAGAGCGGCAGCGCGATCCGGACCGCACCCGCAAGCTCATCCTGGACGCGGCGGCGGCCGAGTTCGCCGCCCACGGGTTCGCGGGCACCCGGACCGGCGCGATCGCAGCCCGGGCCGGCGTCAACCAACAGCTGATCTGGTACTACTTCGACGGCAAGGAAGGCCTGTACCAGGCCATCTCGGAACGCTGGCGGCAGCGCGAAAGCGAACTGGTCACGTCCGACACGCCATTGCCCGAACAGATCCGCCGGTACGCACTGGAGGCGTTGAACAACCCGGACGGTGTCCGGCTGCTGGCCTGGGGCGGCCTGGAGTACACCGGCCCTGAAGACGATCCCGACCAGGCACCCCGCGCGGAGCGGCTGCAGCGCTTCATCGACCAGGTCCGCGCCCAGCAAGAAGCAGGCCGGCTACCCGCCGAGATGGACCCGGCCTGCCTGACGATCATGCTGGTCGCCGCCGCCATGGCCACTACCAGCCTCCCGCACGTCATCGAGGGCGTCTGCCGGGTCGATCCCCGCGCTCCCGAGTTCGTCCACCACTACGCCGAGCAGCTCGCCGTCCTCGCCCGGCTCCTGGGACTCGATCCGCCATAGAGCGAGGGCCCGGCCAGGGGTGCGGTACGCCGGTCCGGTATTCGAGTGCTCCGCGGTTCAACCTGTCACCTGCTCGCGGCGCTCGTCGAACTGGATCGCACGGTAGGCGCCGATGCTTACCCGCACCGCCACGTCACCCCCCGACCTGATGTCACAGGACCTCCGTGACCTCCTCGGCCCGGCCCCGCCTGGCGTAGCGCGGTGCCCGGCCTTGCCGGGTACACCAGGCCATGGCGATCGGGTGGGCACGCAGCTCGCGCCTACCGGATCCCGGCTGCCGAGCGACCCGTTGCGGTCAGCCGGGTGTGCTGATCCTCCAGTGGTAGCCGTCGGGGTCGGTGCAGTGCCCGGCGTAATCACCCCGGTCGGTTCGGGCCGCTGCGGCGGTGACCCGGCCGCCGGCAGAGTCCGCGGCGGCTAGAAGAGCGTCGACGTCGTCACGGGAAGCGGCGATGTGGGTGAGTACGAGCGCCGAGAAGCCGTCACCGTGCTCGTCGACGCCGGCGTCCTTGGCAAGGGCTTTGCGTGGCAGCAGGCCCAGCCGACACACGCCGTCGGCGATGGCGAAGTCGAGGAATTTGTCGCCGTAGTCATGTTTGACGCTCATGCCCAGCGTCTCATAGAACGCCCTGGATGCCATCGGCTTGGCGACGCCGAGGTAGATGGCGGTCTCGATCGGCTTCGGCGGGTCGGGGACGGGATCGGTGTCCTTCTTGGAGGCCGCGGTCAGCTTCCACACGGCCCCGTCCGGTGCCTGGTAGACGGCGGTGAACTCACCGAAGAACTGCTTCCTCGCCGGCTTGACGACCGTCGCGCCCTTGGCTGTGGCGGCATCGAGAAGGGCCTTGACCTCGGCGGGCCGGTTGACGATGGAGGACAGGACGTAGCCACGGAAACCCAAGGTCGCCGGGTCCGTACTGGAGTCGGTGGCGAGCGCGTCGATCTGGCGGAGGGCGAGCCGCCCGGTGCCGTGAAGGTCGAGGCCGGCGGTGTGGTCGTCGTCCGTGGCCGTGGCTGAGAACGCGGACGTGTAGAAGGCACGTGCGGCTTCTACCTGCGGTACACCGAGAGTGATGATGTCGACAGAGAGCGGCATCGGTGGTCCTTTCGTGCTTTCAGTGTGAAAGTCGTGCGGGTCGGCTCAGGCGGATGCGCTGGTTATGCGGATGAGGTTGCCGGCGGGATCACGGAAGGCGCAGTCACGGACTCCGTAGTCCTGGTCGATGGGTTCCTGGACCACATCGGCACCTGCGGCCTGCAGACGGTCGAACAGCCCGTTGAGGTCGTCGGTGGCCAGTGTGACGGCGGTGTAGGCGCCCTTGGTGATGAGTTCCAAGATGGTGCGGCGCTCCTCATCGGTGATGCCCGGATCGGCCGCCGGCGGGTGCAACACGATGGAGGTGCCGGGCTGTCCGACCGGGCCGACGGTGATCCAGCGCATGTCTTCGTAGCCGGCATCGGCCCGGACCTCGAAGCCCAGGATGTCGCGATAGAAACCTAGAGCGGTCTCGGGGTCGGTGTGCGGGAGGAAGGCGTGCTGAATGGTGACGTTCATGCCCGGCACGCTACGCATGACTACCGGGCGCGGGCTTCTCGATTCTTGACCGGTCTGGTCACCTGCTTGCTCAGACACGGCGGAATACCCGCTGCGGCCTGGGAATGGTCACGCCGGTAGACGCTCGGCGGCACGCCGACCAGTTCGGTGAACCTCGTACTGAACGTGCCCAGTGAGGAGAAACCCACCTCGAAACACACTTCAGTGACGCTGAGGTCTCCGCGGCGCAGCAGCGTCATCGCCCGTTCGATCCGCCTGGTCATCAGATACGAGTACGGAGACTCACCGTAGACGCGACGGAACTCTCGACTCAGGTGCCCGACCGACATATGCGCCCCAGCGGCCAGCGCCTGAAGGTTCAGCGGCTTGGCGTACTCACGATCGATCCGGTCCCGGACACGACGGATCACGGCGATGTCCTGCAACCGTTGCGCCTCCGCACGCCCGAGACCCATACGCACCATCTTCCACCTCGCCTGCCGCGCGGGCGACAGCCGGCAGTGTGGGCCCGTGCGACGAGGTGCGTCCCGGAAGCGCGGGGCGAGCATCGATCAAGAATCGAGAAGCGCCGGCTTCGCGGCACGGCTAGCGTCACAACCACTTCACAGCGATGACGACGAGGAGAGTGACAGCGGTGAGCAAGAAAAGCACGGACGGTTTCTCCGAGGAAGAGCATGCCGCCATTAAGGAGCGCGCCGCGGAACTGAGGAAGGAGGCGAACCGCGGCCGTGGCAACAAGGCAGCCGCCGAGGAACTCGATGTGCTGTCGAAGATCGCGGAGATGGAACCGTCGGACCGCACGATGGCCGAACGCATCCACGCCATTGTCACCACCAACGCCCCAGAGCTGTCGCCGAAGCTGTGGTACGGACAGCCGGCCTACGCCAGAAAAGGGAAGGTTGTGTGCTTCTTCCGTAGCGGGAACACGGACAAAGAGCCCTACTCAACCTTCAGCTTCACCTCCGCAGCAAAGCTCGCCGACGACAGCGGCCTGTGGCCCACCTCCTTCGCTGTGACCGAGTTGAGCGACGAAGTCGCGAAGACGATCACCGCCCTCGTCAAGAAGGCCGTGAGCTGAGGCGCCGCCTCGACGGTAGTCAGCGAGGCCGGGAGCCGACGCCGTACTTCGCCTGGCAGCGTGCCTGATGGGCGCGGGCTCGTGAGGTCGCCGGGCGGCCGGAAAAGGGGCGCGACACCTACAACCCCGAGCTCGAACCGGCCAACGTCGCGGTTCACCAGGTGGCGGTGGCGGCCGAACTGGAGGACGCCGGTCACACGCTCCGGGTCGGGACAGCGGTCGGCACCTCCCCGCTTTCGAGTGAACGACGTGCTCGGCGCAGAACCCCGCGGCCAGCAGGCCACGCCATCGGGCACGGTCGAAACCCAGGTGAATGGCCAGTTCGGTGGAGTTGGGGCCGGGAATGAGGTTGGCGGCGTCCATCAGGTCGACGAAACGCTCGTCACTGACCCAACCGCGTCGCCGTACCAGCTCATCGCGCATCAGCGCGGTGCGGTGTGCGCGGCCGGCCCGCCGAAGGCGATTGTCCCCAGCGTGAGGAACAGCAGCGCCACCTCCAGCGTCGTACGCCAGGATCCGCCGCTTGGTTCGGGATCACCGCTCCGATCGCCGACCTCGCTCTCATCTGCCACTGTCGCTCTTTCCTCGGCCTTGGGGATCCGCCGGACCGCAGCCAGGTCGGTGAGACGAGGGCCCGCGGTCGCACGGCGAGTCCAATACGTCAAATTCGTTTGATGTATTATCACGTCATGGCATCCCCCGCTCAAGTGGTTCCAGACTTCGTACAACTGGCCGCACACCCCGTGCGGTGGCGACTGCTGAGCGAACTGGCCACCGGCGACTATCGGGTGCGTGAGCTGGTGGAGCTGATCGGTCAGCCGCAGAACCTGCTCTCCTACCATCTGCGGTTGCTACGCGGCGGCAAGCTGGTGAGCGCGCGCCGCAGCAGCGCGGATGCGCGTGACACCTATTACCACTTGGATCTGGAACGCTGCGCTCAGGCGCTGACCGATGCCGGCGCCGCTCTGCATCCGGCGCTCTACCCCGACCCCACCCCGCCGCCACGCCATACGGGACCTGCGCCCGCCGTACTGTTCACCTGCACCGGCAACAGCGCCCGCTCGCCGATCGCCGAAGCCCTGCTCCGCCGCCACGCCGACCACGTCGAGGTCACCAGCGCGGGAAGCCACCCCCGGCCGCAGCTCCACCCCCATGCTGTGCAGGCCTTAAACGAGGGCTACGGCATTGACCTGACAGGACAGCGCCCACGATCCCTGGCGACCATGACCGACCGCCACTTCGACTACGTGATCAGCCTGTGCGACAAGGTCCGCGAGGTCTGCCCCGACTTCGGCGGCCGCACCCGGCGCATCCACTGGAGCATCCCCGACCCCGCAGCGCCCAAGGCCGCCCAGAAGGACGCCCACCGCGCCTTCGTCCATACCGCGGCAGAGATCGATACCCGTGTCCGCCACCTACTTCCGGTCCTGACCCCCTAGGAGGCCCTGCCATGACCGCACCCGATCAGCTCGCCGGCGTCCGCTACCTCGTCGACGACGTGCGCGCCTCGATCGACTTCTACACCACCCACCTGGGCTTCACCTTGCACCTGGACGCCGCGCCCGCCTTCGCCGACGTGGTCCGTGGTCCCCTGCGGCTGCTGCTATCCGGACCCACCAGCTCCGGCGCCCGCGCCACCCCCTCGGGCACCCCCGCCGGCCGAAACCGCATCCACCTCATCGTCGAGGACCTCGACACCACGATCGACCGGCTCCGCAAGGCCGAACTGCCATTCCGCAGTGACGTGGTCGCCGGCCCCGGAGGACGCCAGATCCTGCTCACCGATCCCGCCGGCAACCTCGTCGAGCTGTTCGAACCAGGCCCCACTCCAACCAGCCGCCTGCCAGCTTGACCCTGATTCGCCACCTGCCGCGCTCCCCGTTCCCGATCGGCCCGCACACGAGCAGAATCGGACTGCGTCGAACACGGCTCACTGCGGCGATCATTGGCATGAGCTCGTCTCACCGCCGCGGGCAACCGGCGCACCGCAAGCAGCAGTTCACCGAACGCTCCGATTGCTGGAAGGAGCACGGCCTGGTCTTCCCGTCCCTACGCGGGACCCCCATGGAGCCGGAGTGAGTCCATGTGCGGGGACGTTGCTGTCAGGGCTGCTGTCACCTCAACCATGGTCACCGGTGGCAAGTCCCGACGAAGGAGGGGCTTGGCGTCGATCACCCCGGCAGCCAACGGTGGCTACCGAAGTCAGCGATCGTCACGGCCTCAACCCTGATCACCTGATCCGTAGTCGAAACCAGATCGTCCACCGACGTCTCGTCGCACCTGGTGAGAACGTCTTTGACCGTGATCAGCGCCTCTGGGCGTCTACCGCCGTCTCAGGGCGCCGTCAGCACCCGCGTTGGCAAGGTCCCGCCCTGCTCGCCCCTCCGATCTACCGGCACACGGCAGTCCACAGGCAACGGCCCTACAACGGACCCACAGAAGGTATGTACGGCAGGGCCGTGGAGCGGGCGGCGGCGTCGGCCGGTGACGGAGCCGGGCAGAAGCGGTCCCGCCCAGGCAGTGCCCCGGTGGCTAGGAAGGAGCTCATCGCCTCGTCGGCGCAGCTGCCCAGCCCGACGACGCCGTGGCCGCCCTGGTCGACCGTGATCATGGCGGCCCGCCGCCCGAGGGCGGCGCGCAGGCCGCGCGCGCTCGCCAGGGGCGTGGCCGGGTCGCGGGTGTTCTGCAGGATCAGCACGTTGCGCGGCCCGTGACCGGTGACCGTCACCGGCGGCTCCGCCGGTCGGGTGGACCACGCCGCGCACGGCCAGAGGTTCGAGGGCATGCCCGCCGTCACCGGCCACACCTGCCGGTCGGCTGCGACCTGCCGGGCGTGCAACGCCACGCTGCGCGGCCAGGCGACGTCGTCGCAGAGCACCGCGTAGAGCGCGGCGACGCGGTTGTCCGCCGGTATCTGCGCCGTCCCGGTGCCATTGCCGCCGACGGCGCCGTCGGCAGCCCTGCCGACAGAGCCCAGCCGGTCCAGTCGCCTCAGGATGGCGGGGTCCACGGTGGATCCTGAGACGGCGGCCGTGAGCTCCTGCCAGAACTCGGCGATGAAAGGGAGGTCGCCGTCGAGGTAAAGCCCCACTCGGGTGATCTCGCGCAGTGCGTTGCCGTCGAACACGGGGCCGCCCGGGTTCGGCAGGGGCCGCCTGTCGAGGGCCGCGAGCAGCCGGTCGTAGGTGCGCCGCACCTCGTCCGGTGTCGCGCCGAGGTGGTAGACGGCGTCCCGCTCGGCTGCGAAGGCCAGCAGGTCGGGCAGGCGCACCGCGATCGCCTGGCTCCAGGTTCGCCACATGTCCCGCCACACCAGGTCCGGATCGACGGCGCTGTCCAGCACGATCCGATCGGCGCGTCCCGGGAACATCGAGACGTAGACGGCTCCCAGATAGGTGCCGTAGGAGAGGCCGAAGTAGGACAGTTTCGGCTCACCGAGTGCGGCTCGGATGCGATCCATGTCCCGGGCTGTGTTGGCCGTGGTGATGAACGGAAGCAGATCGCCGGAATACTCGGCGCACGCGGCTGCGGTGTCCCGTGCGAAGGCGACGTTGCGCCCGATGCCGCCATCCGGCCCCGGGTAGGGCAACAGCAGCGTGAACTGCCTCATGAGATCGAGGCCACAGGTGACCGGGGTGCTGTGGCCGACCCCGCGCGGATCGAAGCCGATCAGGTCGTACCGATCCAGGACCTCGCGCGGCAGTACGACCGCCAGCCGGCTGGGCAGGTCCAGGCCGCTACCGCCCGGGCCGCCCGGATTGGAGAGCAGGATCCCGCGACGCGCCCCGGGGAGCGCCGTGCCGATCCGGGAGATCGCGATCTCGATGCTCCGCCCGCGCGGGGCACGGTAGTCCAGCGGCACCTGCAACGTCGCGCACTGCTGGCGTGGGTCGCGCGAGACGCCGCCGGATTCCACCGGCAAGCACTCGCCCCAAACCGGAGCCGCTCCCCTGGCTTCGGCCACCGCCGACTCCGGCGTGCCGATCCGGGCCTCGGCCGACGTGGGCACACCTGCCGCCACGATGGCCACCGTCGCCACGGCGATGAACGATGTCAGATTTGATCGCACTGATACCCCTTTTCGAAAGGAACAGCTGCTTTCTCAATGACTGTGAAATCGGCACCGCCGGGTACATGAGACTCTTCGCTTGATCACGCGGAGAAACAGGGGCCGTGGTTCGCGGTGGGAGTCGAGCAGGCGGACGCCACCCGTGACGCCCTTCGTCCAACGATCCGGAGCGCCGCCTTGATGAGAGTCGGCCGGGAAAACGACCGATTCCACGGGAATTCCCGTGCGCCTGACGGCCGGCGGAGATAACGTCCGCCACCGCCACCCGTGATTCGACCGCTCTCAGCAGGTCACGGGGCCTGATCGGCCACTACACCGACGTCGTGCGTTCGACGATGTGACCCCCGCGGCCGGGTCGCGGTCATGACGAGGCCGGTGCTGCCGCGCCGGACGTCAGAGCCGCCTGTACGATGCGGATCGCCTCGCCCGTGTCGATGCCGACGCTGGCGATCACGGCCGCGTAGTCGGCGGCGGCCCGGCGAGCTCGCTCCCGGCTCTCCTCGCCGGCGGCCGAAACGAACGAGCCCGCCCGCCCGCGTGTCTCGATCAGCCCCGCCTCCTCCAGTTCCCGGTAGGCCCGGCCGACCGTGTTGACGGCCAGGCCGAGGTCGGCCGCGAGGTGGCGGATGGTCGGCAGCCGGGCGCCCACGGCCAGCGTGCGGTCCTGGATCTGCCGGGCGAGCTGGGCTCGTAGCTGCTCGAACGGCGGCACCGGCGAGGTCGCGTCGATGACGATCATCGGACGCTCATGACCTGTCGGGCCACCGTCGCGCTCGGCGGCGTCCTGAAGCGGAGCGCGACGAGGGCGACCATGCTCAGGATCACGTAGGCGACCGCAGCGGCGCCCCACCAGCCGGGCGCGGCGCCGAACAGCAGCACCATGGGCAGCGACCACTGCACGTTCGGCGTGGTGAGCTCGCGGGCGTCCTCGACGCGCATGATGACGTCGGCGGTGAGCGACTCCTCGTCCTCCGCCACGACCGGGTGCCGTAGCAGGTGGCGCAGCTGCAGGGCGGTGATGCCCGTCGCGCCGAGCAGGCCGATCAGCACGACGACGGCCAGCTGCCGCACGGTGGGGTCGGGAACGGCCAGGGCGCTGCCTGCCAACACCATCGCACCGGCGAACGTCACGACCGCGAAAACGGCGTACGGCCGGCCGAGCACGGTCCGCCAGCCGGGCTGGATCGGATGGGCGGCCCTGCGCGACAGCGTCGCGCCCGCCCGCTGGTCGACGCGTCGCACCCACCGGTCGAGCAGCGACTGTGCCAGCAGTAGCCCGGCCACCGACGCGGCCAAGGCCAGCAGCGGCAGCGGGCGATACGGCTGGAGGTCGCCGAAAGCGGAAGTGGCGGCCAGCGCGCTAACGATGATCAGCGTGGCCAGGATGACGTAGGTGGCCAGGCGGGCGCGGCTGCGGACCGCTAGCCGGCCGGCGAGCAGCGGGGTCGGGCGGGCGTCGGCCAGGCCGTGCCGGGCCAGCCACGCGCTCGCCAGTCGCAGATCGGTCGCACGCGCCGGCGGGCCGTCGTCCGGTAACGGCTCACGGGTCATAGCGCCTCCTTTTGTCGCAAGCTTTGTAGCATTATGTTGCGTCATACTTTGCGACAAAGTCAATGCCTCCTGGGCTCTCGTCGTTCCGGTGGCGCGAGCCCCGGCTCAGCGGCGGCCGTCGCCGTGGACCATCAAGTGGACGGCGGCCGGCGTCGTCACCGCCTCGGGCATCTCCTCCCTGGTGGCGGTGATTTCGAAGATGCACCGCGGCAGTGTGCGCCCCCACCCGGCCGTGGCGTCGGCGGCCTCTTCATTGGCCCTGACCAGCACCGCGCCGCCGTGAGCACCGATCGCCGCTGTTAGCATCCACGCATGTCAGATGACAAGGGTGCGATATTTGCGTACACCTCGGAGCGCGAGGCCCTGGAAGGCTTCCTCGACTACCAGCGCGAGGGGTTGCTCCTGACGATCGAAGGGCTCGACGATGCTACGGCGCGAAAGGCACCGACCGCGAGTTCGTTGTCACTACTGGGGCTGATCAAGCACGCCGCGATCTGGGAGCGCCGCTGGTTCCAAGTCATCATGGCCGGACGCGAGCTCCCCGAGAACTGGCCCGCCGTCAAAACCGACCCTCGCGACGCCGACATGATGGTCGACGAGAACGACACAGTGGACCACTGGGTCGCGTACTACCGGGAGCAGATCGAGGAGTCCCGCGCCATCGCGGCTTCGATGGATCTTGACAGTCCCTGCGCGCGCAAAGACATCATCGAGTGCAACGTGCGCACGTCCTGTTCCACATGATCGAAGAGACTGCGCGCCACGGCGGACACGCGGACATCATCCGCGAGAGCCTCGACGGCACCCGCCAGAGCTGAGCGTCATCTCGCCGGACGAACTCGGCCGATCCAGACGACCTGGACCAAGTCATCGCGGCCGTGCTCAGCAAACGATGTATCGTTCTCGCGGCCCTCATAGTGCTCATAGCCGCTACCTTGATCCTCACCGATTGGGAGTCTCTTCACGCGGCTCGTGGACCTTTTGACGGCCCCATTGACGCGACGGTCGCGGGTAGCCTGCCTGCCTTGTCTCCGCCACACTTGCGTGACCTTGCTGCTCAACCTCGGCGTGCCGCCCCAGGTCGTCCGAGACATCGTCGACCACAGCGACATCGAGGTGACCATGACCATCTACGCCCACGTCTCCCTCGACGACAAGCGCAATACCCTCGGCAAGCTCGGAGACGCCCTAGGTCGAATCAACCGACCGTTGATGCCCCGTCCTCAGATCAGGACGGGGCATCACACCGTTAGACGACAATCCCGGATCGGCCCGCAGAGTGGTGAACATCCGGGCGACAGAGGATCACCTCAGTACGACATCCACCTCGTGCTCCTCGAAGACGGTGCGGATGACATCGAAGTAAGTCGAGTCGGCACCCGCTCCCTCGAATGAGAAGGCGAGAGATTCCCGAGCAATATGCGAACGGTGCCAGACCAGCGTGAAAGGCGCCTCCGCCCCGAAACCCCCACACAGACAGTCGCTCAGCGCGTCGAGATTCCAACCGAAGTAACCACCCGGCCCGTTGACCGCCTCCCCGATCGCCAGGTAGAAGCTCACTTTGTCGGTGACGTGTGTTCCGTCGAGACCGTAAGTGCGTCCCGATGAGCGATCGGGGTGACCTGTCCGCCAGCGGCTGTTGTGGAAGACGATGGTCAGCCACTCTTCTCTGTCCGCCCCCGTGTAGCCGGCCCATTGATTGATCCGGTCGGGCCTGGCCGTACGCCAGCGCTCCCAGACATGCCGCGTACGAGAGGAGGGGACGTAGTCCCCACAGCGGGCGACCAGGTCCACCCGTTCACGGCCGAGCGGTGAGGGCCGCCAATTGATGATCTCGCCCATCCGGAACTCCGCGAGCGAATTCCCTGCCGTATCGAGTATCCGGAGCGCACCCGGCCCCAGCGGATTCCTCCGGCGGTAGCGCTTGGACCCGCTGAGGTAGTGACGCATCCGCTGGGAGGGAAGGCAACCCAGGATTTCGACGGTCCCAAGTTCGTCGTCCTCCGACTCCTCGACGAAGACGCCTTCGGCATCAATACAGGAGCCGCAGATCTGCTCATCTGCGTCAATCAGGAGGAACTTCGGCTGGACATCATCCACGTGTCTCACGCTCACCGGTAATCGGATGACGTTGCTGTCAGTGTTGCTGTCACTGAAGATCAAAAAAGCCCCGAACGATGATCGCTCGGGGCGTTTGTGCTGCTCAATCAGTGTGGTCAGGGGCGGGGTCGAACCGCCGACCTTCCGCTTTTCAGGCGGACCGATCACCCTGCTCCGCTCAACAGCTACGAGGTCAGAAGGCTGTGGACGGCTGCCGACGTCCCTACCACCGACGAACTTGATGAAGCAGTTGACCATGGTGAACGTTGCCGTCAAGATCGCCGTCGGCGTTCAGCGGGGAACGACCTGCGCCCGGACGCCGGGCAGGTCGTCGAACGCGGCGGACGAATCCATCGTGATCAGGATTCTGGCGGTGGCGGCCGCCGTCGCGGCGATCAGCAGATCGTACGCTCCCCGCGTCTTTCCCGACCGGCGCACATGCGCCAGAAGACGAGCGTGAACCCTGGCGACGTCCACCGTGTACTCCTCAACCGGAATCAACCCCAGAACCTCATCCACGAAAGCCTGTCGCCCGGGACGGCGCGCCTCATCCGCCAGCTCCACGCCGACGAGCAGCTCGGCCACGGTGATCGCGGCGACCGCCACATCGTCGGCATCCCCGATCACCGCGTCCACGGAGGCCCTGCCCCGCTCCGCCGCGATCAATACGCCGGTGTCCAGGATCAGGCGTCGGGCCACGTGCTCCTCATCTCGTCGTCGACGGCCTCCCGGGCCGCCGCGACATCGGCCTCGAAATCGGCGTCCAGCGTCCCCGCAGCTCTGGCCAGGAAGGCTTTGACCATACGTCCCGGCGCCGTGGGCGCGGGACCGATCACCGCGATCCGCTTACCTCCCCGAGTGACCACGATCGTCTCCCCTCGCTCGGCCTCGTCCAGAACGACCGCGAAGCTTCGAGATGCCTCGGTAGCAGTCATCACCTTCATGAAATCAGACTATCTGATTTTTAACGGGGGCTCGTTGATCGTTCTTACCGGCCATCGGACACCCTGGGTCATAGATGAACAGGGCTCGCGACTTTTTCCGTATCCGCAAGGCCGCCGGCCTCGGCGAGACGCGCTTTCACGACCTCCGGCACACCTGCGTTGCCCTGCCGCTCAACCTCGGCGTGCCGCCCCAGGTCATCCGCGACATCGTCGACCACAGTGACATCGAGGTGACCATGACCATCTACACTCACGTCTCCCTCGACGACAAGCGCAACGCCCTCGGCGGACATCGCACGTACACGAATAAAGTGTCCCAGAGGTCCTCCGGGACGCTTCATTGCCGACGCCCGTTAATAGCACCACTTTTCGCAATGGCGATGCCTGGTCGGCTCTGGTTCCTCACCGCACAGCAATGTGAGTCGTATCCGCTGCCGGGCCTTGCGCTCCGCCAGGTTGGCATCCTCACCGATGCCCGAATAGGACCCGCCCATATCGTGCCTGAAGCGGCGGCCATCCTGCTCCTGCAAGCGAAGCGGCATTGTGTTGTCCGTCCTGCTCACATTCTCATGATCCTGCGTTTGGGCGGGATCGTCCAGGACACGAAAAACCTGGGGGGTTCGAAGCAGCGGAGACGTTGCTGTCATCAGAGATCAAAAAAGCCCCGAACGATGTTCGCTCGGGGCGTTTGTGCTGCTCAATCAGTGTGGTCAGGGGCGGGGTCGAACCGCCGACCTTCCGCTTTTCAGGCGGACGCTCGTACCGACTGAGCTACCTGACCTTGGTGGTGGATCGAACACCTACCTGAGCGGTCCTGACGGGACTTGAACCCGCGACCTCCACCTTGACAGGGTGGCGAGCACTCCAAACTGCTCTACAGGACCTTGCTTGGCTGGGGCTTTTGTCCCCGGCCTTTCTGGCTTTGCCAGCCTACCAGTTCTTCGGAGGTCTTCGACCTTCCGTTTCCCTGGCGAGCCTTGGCTCTGCCGGTGCCCCCAACGGGATTCGAACCCGTGTCGCCGCCTTGAAAGGGCGGTGTCCTAGGCCACTAGACGATGGGGGCTCGGGACTCGCGTCCCGTTCCTTCGCCGTGCTCCGCTGGAGACCTCTGAAGCATAGGGGACTTTTGCCCCGTTGCCAAAGCGGCTTTCCGGCCTACGGCGTCGGTGTGACGGTGATGGACCCCGTTGGAGACGGGGCGATCGTCGGCACAGGAGAAATTGTACGGCCAGGCTCGGTCTCAACGTGACGCTGGATCTGAACCGACTGCTCACCGAGCCCTCCCAGGGTGATGTCGTCCCAGGCCCGCAGGCGGTGCGTGTCGGCGTCGAAGTACAGGACCGAGGCCGCGACGGGGGTGGGCTCGTCGTGTTCGAGGGCTCGCAGCCCGGCGCCGCCGGTGGATCCCTGGACCAGGAGGCGGCTGCCGGAGGGCAGCAGTTCGGTGGATCGCTCGTGCGAGTGGCCGGTGAGGATCATCGGGGCCGCGCCGGAGAATCCCTTGGCGATCGTCGGGTCGTGGACGGCGACCAGGTCGACCTGCTTGGGGAGCCGGGCCAGCTTGGCGGCGTGCGAGCGGCCCAGCGCGTCGAGGGATTCGAGGTTGGAGTCGACGGAGACGGACTTGTCGGGGGTGAACCGAGGGTCGCCCAGGCCGTAGATGCGCAGCCCCGCCACGGTCTTGGCCGAGTCGTCGAGGACGACCGCGCCCTTCTGCCTGCGTACGGCCCGCTGGGTGGTCATGGAGTCGTGGTTGCCCCTGACGAAGACGTACGGGACGCCGAAGGTGCCGATCTCCTCGACGAACTTGTCCTCGGGGCCGGTGCCGTGGTCGGTCAGGTCGCCGGTGTCGACGATCGCGTCGATCTTGAACTGGGTGGTGATCGAGCGGATGAGGTTCCAGGCGATGGGGCTGAGATGGATGTCGGAGACGTGCAGTATCCGGATCGAGGTGGGGTCGGCGTCGTAGACCGGCAGCGCGGAGACGACGTCGTAGAGCTGGGAGACGTTGTTGACGAGCTTGGCGAGCTGGACCCGGTAGGACTCGAACCTGGTCACGATCGACTCGGCGTCGCCGACCAGTGTCGGCGCGTTGGCCAGCAGGCCGGTGTACTTGGGCTCCACCACGGAGTCCGGCCGGAAGGTCAGGGCGACGGCAGTGCCCGTGCCGGCGATCGCGACGGCGACGGCGAGCGTGCCCGCGAGGGCGGGTCCTGGGCGGCGGAAGACGATCAGAGAGGTGACCAGGGCCCCCGCCAGGCCGCAGAAGGCGGCGCGCATGATCAGCGTCCTGACCCCGTTGCCCAGTTCCTCCTCCAGGAGCGCCGGGAGCCGGTCCGCGGAGAACCTCGGGTCGTCCAGGAACCCGCGCGCCCGGTCGGGGTTGATGTTCTCCAGGGTCACCCGGAGGCCGACCGGGGCGTTGTGCGTGTCGAACAGAAGTGTGCCGAAAGGGTGAGCGTCCAGCACGGTCTCCCCGGTCCACGAGGGCTCGGCGGACATGCCGAGCTCCACCGGACCGACATTGGACCGTACGGCCCCGCCGAGCATGATGCCGAGCCACGCACCCGCCAGTGCGACGGCCGTGACGGCCGTACCGCGGGCGATCCGCCTGCCCGCGCGACCGGTGGCGAGCCGGCGGGTCCTCTGGGTCCAATCAGCGAATTTCATGGGCCTCCACCTCGCCCCGGGATCGCCGGGGCAGAATGACAGGTGTGATCGAGATCTCGCGGGAGAAGTTCGAGGAGCTCGTGGCCGAGGCTCTGGACACCATCCCCCCCGCGCTGACAAAAATGATGGACAACGTGGTGCTCGTCGTCGTCGACGACCCACCCGAGCCAGATCTTCTAGGTCTTTACACCGGCATTCCCCTCACCGAACGTGGCGGCTGGTACGCAGGAGTGTTACCCGACCGGATCGAGATCTACCGCAGGCCGATCTGCTCGATCTGCGAGACCGAGGAGCAGGTCATCGAGGAAGTGCAGATAACGGTCGTGCACGAAATCGCCCACCATTTCGGCATCGACGATGACCGGCTGCACGAGCTGGGCTGGTAACTAGCCCTGCACAACACATCAAAACCACCGTTCCTGAAATATCACAGCTTATCATTACGGTTTGCATGCGCTTGATTGCTTTCGGTTGCGCGTCGGCCCCACAGCAGGCACCGTAGGTTACACAGTGAACACCCACAGTCAGTGTGCCTGCGAGCTCAGCGGAGTCCTATGGCGGCGACCAAGTCCGGCCGACCACCCGGGCGGCACCGCCGTCCGGCGGAACGCCAAGCGACCTACGGCGAGGTCATCGCCATCGGCGAGTTCCGCGCGCTCTGGATCGGCCAGGGGCTCTCCCTGCTCGGCGACCAGCTCTCCCGGGTGGCGCTGTCCGTCCTGGTCTTCGAGCGGACGGACTCACCCCTGGCCACGGCGTCGGTCTACGCCCTGACCTACCTGCCACCGATCATCGGCGGGCCGCTCCTCGCGGGACTCGCCGATCGCCACGCCCGACGGCGCATCATGCTCGTCTGTGACGTGCTCAGGGCCCTCCTGGTCGCGCTCATGGCGATCCCCGGCACCTCGTTCGCCATGCTGTGCGTGCTGGTCTTCTGCGTGGTGCTGCTCAGCGCGCCGTTCTCGGCGGCGCGGGCGGCGCTGCTGCCGGAGCTGCTCACGGGCGACCGCTACGTCGCGGGCTCCGCCCTGCAGAACATGACCAACCAGGGCGCGCAGATGCTCGGCTTCGCCGCCGGCGGCTTCCTGATCATGGGAATGGGGCCGTATCGCGCGCTCGCCCTGGACGCGGCGACCTACCTGGCCTCCGCGCTCATCATCGTCTCGGGTGTACGGAGGCGTCCCGCCCCCATCTCCGCCGACGAGAACCGGCCCTCGATGTGGACGATGACCCGCGCCGGCGCCAGGCTGGTCTTCGGCGACCCCCGGCTACGGACGCTGGTGCTCTTCGCCTGGCTCTGCGGCTTCTACGTGCTCCCCGAGGGGATCGCGGCCCCGTACGCCGGTGAGCTGACCAGAAACCCCCAGCAGCTCTCCCTGGTCACCGGTCTGCTGATGGGTGCCATGCCCACCGGTACCGTCGTCGGCGCGTTCCTGTTCAGCCGCTACGTCAGCCCGTCGAACCGGCTGCGGTCGATGGGCTGGATGGCGATGCTGACCTGCGCGCCGCTGATCCTGTGCGCGGCACGGCCGCCGCTGCCCGTGGTGCTGCTGCTCTGGTTCGCCTCGGGACTGGGCGGGGCCTACCAGCTCGCGGCCAACGCCGCGTTCGTGCAGTGCGTCCCCGCCGAGCGGCGGGGGCAGGCATTCGGGCTGGTCCAGTCGGGCCTGCTGGCCTCCCAGGGCGTCGGGATCCTGGTGGGCGGGGCCGCGGCCGACCATCTCGGCCCCGAGATGGTGGTGGCACTGGCCGGCGCGACCGGACTCGCCGTGGCGGTCGCGCTGGCCGTGCTCTGGAGGGGATCCCGCAAGGAGATCATCGAGAGGGTTCGCGCCGAGGCGAACTCCTGACTCACCCCTGGGAGCGGGGGTCGTCGCTACGCGGCGGCACCGTGCCGTACGGGGCCGAAGGGGGCTGGGGAGCCTGGTAGGGGGGATACTCGGGGGCCTGCTGGTGCGGAGCGCGGTGCTGGCTGGTGGCCTTGGCCCAGCCCTGCTCGGCCTTGGTCTTGGCGTCCACCCAGATCGGGTTGTCCTTGTTCTTATCGATCAGGTCCTGGAGGACCGACCTGTCCTTGTTCTCCTCGGGCAGGAGCACCCAGCCGATCGCGTAGATCGCCACCCCGAGACCACCGAAGAAGGTGGCGATGGCGAGGGCCGCACGGATGATGTTGGGGTCCACTCCGGCGTAGCGTCCGAGGCCGGAGGCCACGCCGGCGACGATGCGCCCGTCCCTGGTTCTGCGGAGCTGCTTGACGCCGGAAAAGTCGTTTTCGTTCATGTATTAAGACTGCCCCGTGGCGGGTCCTCATCACATCGGGACTTCCCCTGGCGCAACCCTGACATCCACCCTGTTCGTCCCGGCAATACCCTGACAGGGCCGAACAGAGAGGAAAACCCATGGACGACCTCCTGCGTATCGACGACACGCTCTCCGAGGAGCAGCGGCTCATCCGCGACACCGTGCGGGACTTCGTCGCGGACCGGGTGCTCCCTCATATCGGTGACTGGTTCGAGGAGGCCGTCTTCCCCGCCCGCGAGCTCGCCCCGGCGCTCGGCTCGCTCGGCGTGCTGGGCATGCACCTTCAGGGGCACGGCTGCGCGGGCCTCGACGCCGTCTCGTACGGGGTGGCCTGCCGCGAGCTGGAGGCGGGAGACTCCGGGCTGCGGTCGTTCGTCTCCGTGCAGGGCTCGCTCGCGATGTTTCCGATCTGGAAGTACGGCTCCGCCGAGCAGAAGGACGAGTGGCTGCCCCGGATGGCCGCGGGCGACGCGATCGGCTGCTTCGGCCTGACCGAGCCCGACCACGGCTCCGACCCGGCCGGCATGCGCACCCACGCCAAGCTGGACCCCTCGGGCGACTGGATACTCAACGGCGCCAAGATGTGGATCACCAACGGCTCGATCGCCGACGTCGCGGTGGTCTGGGCGCAGACCGAGGACGGCGTCCGCGGCTTCGTGGTGCCCACCGACACCCCCGGCTTCACCGCCCCGGAGATCCACAAAAAGATGTCCCTGCGGGCCTCGGTGACCTCGTCGCTCTACTTCGACGACGTCCGCCTGCCCGCCTCCGCCGTACTTCCCGGGGTGCGCGGCCTGAAGGGCCCGCTGTCCTGCCTGTCCGAGGCGCGCTTCGGCATCCTGTGGGGCGTGGTGGGGGCGGCCCGCGCCTGCCTGGAGTCCGCGGTCGACTACTCCACCTCCCGTATCCAGTTCGGCAGGCCCATCGGTGGCTTCCAGCTGACCCAGGAGAAGCTCGCCTGGTCCTATGTCGGACTGGGGCAGTCACAGCTCACCGCGCTCCATCTGGGCCGCCTCAAGGACGCGGGGACCCTCACTCCCCGCCAGGTCAGCTTCGGCAAACTCGCCAACGTCCGCGCCGCCCTGGACATCGCCCGCCAGGCACGCTCCATCCTGGGCGGCAACGGCATCACGCTGGAGTATCCGGTGATCCGGCACATGAACAACCTGGAGAGCGTGCTGACCTACGAGGGCACCCAGGAGATCCACACGCTTGTGCTCGGTGAGGCTCTGACCGGCATCCCCGCCTACCGCTGACGCTTCCGCGTCGCGTACGCCCGAGGGGCCCGGGTCCGGCGCGTTCGGGCTACCTCCGGCGGGGGTGGCGCTGGGGCAGGCCGCAGGGGCGCCACTCGGGGGCCTGGGCGGCCCGCTCCAGCTTCTCCGCCCAGGAGACTCCGGTACGCAGGTAGAAGCGGAACAGCTCGGCGGCGGCGCGGGCGTCGGCCAGCGCGGCATGGGCCCCGAGGAGCGGGATACCCGCGCGCTCGCAGCAGGCGGCGAGCGTCCACCGGCCGTCGGGGATGAAGCCCGGTGCCAGCCGCTGCGTGCACAGCGTCTCGGTCACCCACTCGCTGCCGGGCAGGTGCCGCAGGAAGCGCAGGTCGAAGGAGGCATTGTGGGCCACCAGGACCCGGCCGGCGATCCGCTGCCAGACCTCGTCCAGCAACTCCTCGATCATCGGCGCGCCCGCGACCATCGCGCCGGTGATGCCGTGGACGTGCACGGCCCCGGTGCCGCGCCCCGGATCGACCAGCGAGTGCCACTCGTCGACGGTCTCGCCCTGGGCGTTCAGCGAGACGAGCGCTATCTCGCAGATCCGGTCGCCCCTGGAGGGCGAGAAACCGGTGGTCTCCACGTCGACCACGACATACCCTTGCCGCGTGGAGACATGTGCGCTGCGGGCGGGCTCAAGCCCCGAGCTCGTCATGCCCGCCACTCTAGGAGCCGTTCCCGCCCTCCACCTGCCGTTCCGCAAACAGGTGACCGCGAATAGGCCTGGCGACGGACGTTAGTGGACACTATCCTCGGTACGCTGTCACCTGCGGGGCGTTAGCTCAATGGTTAGAGCTGCGGACTTTTAATCCGTAGGTTCTGGGTTCGAGTCCCAGGCGCCCTACCGCTGCCTGACCTGGCGAAACGATCGATTAATGATCGCCAGGTCAGGCCCGGTGACAGCTTGAAGGGATTGCGGAACCTCGCGGAAATCCGTAAGTCAGCCGAGCCCCGGGCGCAATGAAACCCCCGCCGTGGCGACGGAGGCTCGCGCCCGCACCTGACGCCTACTTCTCGTCGATCACACCCACCGGGCCGCTGTAGACGAGCAGGAACAAGTCGGCCGGCAGCAGTATGTCAGCCACCTCCACCACCCGATCACCCGCCGGATACCGGCGATCGACCGTGATCATCACACTGCCGGGCGGCTGCTCCAGACGAGCACACTCCTCCGCCGTGCCCAGCCGCGCGCCGACGGTCTCCACGAAGCCGTCGACCACCACGCCGATCGCGAGCATCCGCTCCACCACGCCATGACCGCCGTGCGGCCCCTCCTCCGGGACGACGACCGCCGTACCGCGGGTCACCTCAAGCGGCTCCCAACTGGTGCTCAGCATGACCGGCTGCCCGTCGGCTTTGAACACGTAGCCGGTGCGCATGACATCGGGCCGGCCGTCGCCAGGATCGGCCAGGCCGAGTCGCTCGCGGACGTCGGCCGGTGCGACGACGGTCCGGGAGTCGTAGTCCCAACTGCCGCGGCGCCCCTGCCGCTCCATGTCCGCGGCGAACGGGCGCCCCCTTGCAGGTTGCGATACCAGCTGCGCACCAGGCGTTGCAGCTGAGGGCGAGCACGAACATAGGTGCCCGACCCGTCTCGGGCCACTGCCGGCCCCTCAGCGATCAGAGTGCGGGCGACGCGAACTGCTGTGCCGTCGGAAATCCCGTACTGACGCATCAGCTCCGGGCGCGACGGAAGACGACTCCCAGGCGGGAGCTCTCCGCTGGCGATCCTCAGCCGGAGCTCTTCCACGATCTGCATGTACAGCGGGCGATTCACCAGTACACGTTGACCAGCTTGCAAATTGTGGAACCAGGAAACACGCCTGAGTCCACAATCCAAGGTGGTCCACCATGCCTGTCCAAACGACCCCGTACACGACAAGCCTGCCCGGCATCGCCGACTCCATCCCAAGCGCGCAAGCCTGGATCCGCAGCGTCGTCGCCTCCACCGACCGCTCCACCATCGCCGACGACGTTGCTGGCCGCTACCAGCCTTGCCGTCGCGGTCCTGCTCATCATGTACGCCGCGGCCCGCTCGCCCCGCCCCGCCGTTATGCGCCTGTGCGCCTACGGCTGCGCGGTCACCGCGATGATCACGATCCTCAGCATGACCGGGTTCTGATCGGTACGGCTGGCAACCGGATGCCAGCCATACCTTCGTCCCCACTCAGCGGGACGCGAGGGCCACACAGGTTAGCGCCGATAACCGATAGTGACGGCCAGCGCCCGCACACCAGACACCCGAGGATGCCGGGTGATCAGATCCACTGCCATCGCGCGGATGCCTGGCCGAGCGCGCACTTCCCCGAGCGACTCCCGGCACGCATTCAGCAACGCCGACGCGGTCTGCTCAGGCTTGCCCCACTGCCACCACGCCCGCGCCAGGTCGGTGTACAAACGCCCCCGCCGCTCGGGGGTAGGCAGCTGGCTGGGGTGCACGCCACGCCCCGCGCGCAGAGCCGCCCCTGCGTCGCCGAGGGACCAGTGCACGCCGATCTCATAGAGGCTGACGTGCGCGCTGGTGAACGACTGACCGGAGTCCGCGGGGGCAGCCGGTTGGCGACGCGAACAGCTTGCCTGATCATGCCGAGAGCACGATCCCGATCTCCTGCCTGCGCGGCAGTGTAGGCGCAGGTGCACAGCATCTGGGCGTAGGCGGCGGCGCGGGCCGACGTATCAAGACCTGCGGTTTCCAGACGGTGAGTGGCCTGCAGGGTGAGCCGGTCGGCGATCTTGTGACGGCCGTCGTGGCGCAGCACGATGCTCAGCGCACATGCCGAGGTGGCCATGCTGATCGGGGAGCCGGACAGACCCGCGAACGTGCTGGCGCGGTCTGCAGTGATCCTGCTCGCCTCGTATCGGCCGATCTTGCTCAGGGCCTCGGTCGCCACGTCGTAGCATGCGGCGGCCTGCGCGTAGGCGGCCGGCGTCGTTCGGGTTTCGGCCGCTTCGTGGGCCAGGGCGAGCATGTCGGGCAGCTCGGTGACAAGCTGGGCGAGATCGCCGCTGTCGAAGTTGGCTCGGGCCCGAGCCAGCCGAGCGGCGATCTGCGCTGAGACGGGAGGGCTCGACGGCGTCGGCAGGACCGCTAGCGCGTCATCGAGCTGGGAGAGCAGGTGAGCGGGGATAGCGAGCCCGGCGGCGCATCGAGTCGTCCTCCTTCGCTTGATCCGTCGTTGCTATCACCGTAACCGCCGGAGCGATCAAAGCACCGAGGACATATCCGGGCACTCCGGCTGCCTCGGCGACGTCGCGCAGCATCTGAAGGTCGACCCCGGCCCGCTTTCCCGTCTCCAGCCGGGAGATCGTCGACGCCGAGTAACCCGCCGCCTGCCCTAGGTCGGATTGCTTCCAGCCCCATAGCTGCCGCGCGAACCGGATGACGCCGCCGACATCGCGGTTGTCGATCAGCGCTCGAAGCCGCGGCGACCGCCATTGATGATCGTTTGCGCTTTCGTGTGTGCTCTGTTGCCCGCCCATCGCGGCTCCCAGTGTCACGACACACTTGTCCCTGCTCACCGTACGCTCACAGCCCCGGCCCGGCGGGCTCGTGTGCAGATTCTGCACACGGCGTGCAGGTCTGGCACGCGCGCTGGTCGGGCGCCGGCATCGGCGCTCATCTGGCAGCGGGCCGACCACGGCACCGCCTCGAAGGGAGCTCTCGCCCATGACCCTGACTCAACAGGTGGCCTGCACAGACGTCACCATCGACCCGGACCTGCTGGACCGCATACGGCACGAGCTCCTCGCCGTCCCCGCCGACGACTGGGTGGTCGGCTACGGCCAGTACCAGTCGGGCGGCTGGGGAACCCTGTCACTGCTGAACGCGACCGGTCGCGCCGCCGACGTGACCATCTCCTCAGGCATCCGCTGGCCGGCAGGTACCGGACCGAGGCGCGGCTCCCGGACCGCACACCGGCTCCGAAGCTGCGCTGGCACGGCGAAGGGGCAGGCTGGGTAATCCTGATCTTCGACGACGTCGCCGGGACTCACCCTGACCTTTCCCCCGACTCGCCCGACATCGACACCACGGTCACCGCTCTGTCGGCGATGACCGAGATTCTCACTCCCACTCCTGTGCATGACCTACCGCCCGCCTCCGCTACTCGCGGACAGTGGTTACGCGGCTGGGCGGAGCTGTCGCAGTCGCCTCCCGATGAGCTCGGGCAGTGGGAGCGCCGCCATCTGCCCGCGCTGACCGACCTGGGGTCTCGGTGGGTGAGCAGCGCGGACGGCGCCACGCTGGTACACGGCGACGTTCGCCCGGACAACCTGTTGATCACCTCGGCGAAGACCGTGATGGTCGTCGACTGGGCGCAACCCTGCAACGGGGCAGCTTGGCAGGACATCGTGGATCTGATTCCCCATCTGATCATGGCGGACCATACTCCCCGGGCGGCGGAGGCAGTCTTGGCCGGCGTCCCAGTATGGGAGGCCGTCTCACCTGAAGTGATCACCGGCTACGCGGCGGCCTACGCCGGGTACTGGGCGCGCGTGGCTCGCCGGCCCGTCCCTCCGGGCGTGCCCAACCTGCGGGCTTACCAGCGGCGAGCCAGCCAGGCCGCACTCGCCTGGACGAGGTACCGCGTTGGCGGGGTGGGGCAGCAGAGGTTATCGGCCGCCGCTACGCGGTGAACCTCAACCTGAGAGCGGCGAGGCCCGGCTTACGCTCAAAGCGTCATACACGAAAACGCGCGTTACAAAACACAAAACGGCCCTCGCGGTGCAGCAGTCCACCGTTACGGATCCGGCGGGTTCTGCAGCCGACGCGCGACCTCGGCGGCGAGGGCCTGGACGTCGACCATGCCGTCGGCCTGCTCGCCCAGGTCAGGACGGAAGGTGTGCTTGCAAATTCATTGATCATCAGCGAACGGGTGAAATGTCAGTAAAGTGCGTTCGAAAATCATCTGGATGAGGTGCTGATGTTACTGAATATCCTCGACGTCGAGGCGACCTGCTGGCCTGGTCGTATCGCGCCACCCGGTCAGATCGCAGAGATTATCGAAGTCGGCCTGTGCGTCGTGGACCTCACCACTCGGACTCGGGTGTCCCGGCACCGGATTCTCATCCGGCCGGAGCGTTCGACGGTCACAGATTTCTGCACTGAGCTGACTGGTCTTACCCAGCGCGAGGTCGACCAAGGCCTCTCCTTCTCCGAGGCGTGCGCCCTGCTCATCAGCGATCATGAGGCGAGAACACGGCACTGGGCGAGCTGGGGCGACTTCGATCGCAGGCAGTTCACCGAACAGTGCGCCGCCGCAGGCGTCTTTTACCCTCTCAGTCCTTCTCATACCAATGCCAAACAAAAATTTGCCGCCGCCTACGGTCTTTCACATGGGCCCGACCGCCCCGAAGCCTTCCGACTCGCCGGCCTTCCCTTGGAAGGCAAAGAACACCGTGGAGTTGACGACGCCTGGAATGCCGGCGCCCTGGTGCTCAACTTGGTCGCACGCAATGCCTGGCTCTGACCACAGCGAGCCCGCGTATCACCACGTTCTCCCTCAGTGGTGCCCCCCCCCGGCTATCGCCTGACTGTTGGTGATCATCGCAAAGGGTTGGGGGCGATCGGCGGTCCAAGGCTTCGTGCCTCGGCCCTGGCCCACTGGACAGCGTGGCCGACCTTGTTTCGCTCTGACGGCACGGTGGGAACATCGGAGATTGCCGAAGACACAGCGAGCGGGCCAGATTCCGATACGGGTCCGGAACAGCCGGCCGTCCTCGGCGACGCCGTACCTGTCGATGTGCTCGCGCAGGATGGCCACCGGCTCCGGAGGGATCGGCACGGTCCGGGTGGCTTTCTCGTCGCGGTGCTCGAGCCCTCGTTCGTCGTTGGACTCCCCCGAGTCGGTGTACGGCCCGCCGCCCGCTCCGCCCGGCGGGGTGTGCGGCGTGGGCGCCGGTCCCGGCCGGCGGCGGGAACACAGGCCGCCCGCCGCACCAGACCTCACCCACCGGCCAAGGACGCGCCGTCACCGGCCCCGCCACCGCGTCCACACAGAGGACGGGCTCCGGTGGCCGCCCGGTTCCCGCCATCGTGGCCAAGGCCTGTATCAAAGATCTTGTGACAGGATCGCGGGATGCTGCGACTCACCGATTTCATCATCGACTGCCCGGACACGATGAAGCTGGTGGCCTTCTACTCCGAGATGACGGGCCGCCCGATCAAGGAAGGCAGCCACGAGAACTGGGCCGGCATCAAGTTCGGCGAGGTCGAGCTGGCCTTCATCCGGGTGGACGACTATCGCGCACCGCAGTGGCCCGACAGCGAGCACCCCAAGCAGTTCCACCTCGACTTCGAAGTGGACGAGATCGAGTCCGAGCAGCGCCGCGTCCTCGACCTCGGCGCGACGCTGCGGCAGGACTTCATCGGCCCCGACGGCTACGGCTGGCGGGTCTACACCGACCCGATCGGCCACCCCTTCTGCCTGTGCCGCAACAAGGGCGTCATCTGGACCGACCAGGGCCTGATCTGGCCCAAGCGCGACTAGGCCTGTATCAAAGCCATATGCCCTACTGCGTGACGACTTTGAGACAGGCCCTAGCTATGGGTCAGCCACCACACCCATACAGGTCGCGATCGCGCTGTGGCTGATCACCGAACCGGTTGACGGCGATCGAAGGTCCGGGCTTCCTTCGTCAGCCTGGCCCACCGTCTCGGAGGGCGTGGAGGGTGCACAGGCCGAGGAGGCGGGGGCCACTGGGCACGAGACCGAGAGGCCGAATCTCAGGTGCATCCGTACTGGTTGACTCCATGATCGTCGTGCCGGATTCGCGCCAGACGCAGCGGGCGATCATGGTGAATCACGGGGAACAGCGGGGAGTCACACCGCCCCTAGCAGGACCTACGATTCCGCAGGTCAGCGCACGAAGATCAGTGGCCGCTTCCCAAGCTGATGGCTTCAACTCACCGGACGTGGCAGCTTCGGGTAGTGCAGGACCTCCACGTACATGATCCGTCCCTCAACGACGTCAAGGATCAGATCACCTCTCGGCGGAAGCAGCGGCACGCATCTGAGCCCGGGCCCGTACGCTCCGTCCGGCCGCTCGGCCGTGTAGAAGCTCTGGCAGAAGTCATCACCGCATCCACACTCCTCATAGAGTTGGATGTCCCAGGCGGAGACGGCGAGATCCTCCTCCCCTTCAGCAGCGGGGCGTTCCCCTCCCTGGAACAGGTGTTCGGCACGCCGCCGTCGGACTCCACCATCCGGCGGGACTTCTGATCAGCTGCGCCTTCGAATCGCCCGAGCCAGAGCGCGCGTGCGGCGGCACGTGTGGGACCTGATCGCCGCCTAAATTCGAAGAGTGACGATCGCGCGCTATCAGTGAGCCGGGAGACCGGGTTCAGCGTACGTTTTCGTCACGCTGATCTCCTTCACGACGCTCGCATCATAGTCGGCTCGGTGGATCCAGGATCAGCCGGAGCAGTCCTGAGCAGAGGTGACGGAGGTCTGGACACGATCGTCACCGACTTTGACCGCCTCGACGTGGAAGCAGCTTCTGAGCACGCCGCCTCCGAAGGACTCCCGCGTCGTGGCGACCGTCTCGACGCTGACCCGGACCCTCGGCCGTTGCTTCGTGATGCGCGACACGAGCACGTCGTAGGTGTTGCCGAGGTTGCGGATCTGCTTATCCGTCGGCCATCGGCCGGCGACCAGGGCGCCCAGTTCGCCGGCGAAATCGTCGGCGAGCCTACGGGTCTTCGCAGTGGCTTGTGCCGTCGTTTCTTCGTGCTGACGATGGTAGAGCAGGGTCCATCCTAAAGGCGCCACGACGGCGACGACGATGAGGACCAGGAGCGCGAAAAAGGCCAGTAGAAAGAAGCGTTTCGAGTTGGTGGTCATGTGAACCTCCAGCCGTCGCCAGTCTAGTCCTCTCCGGACCGCTTCACGCGAAAGGACCGCCCTGGACGGGAATGGACCTGCCCAGGGCGGGGGGCGTCACCAGCCGGTGTAATTGATGGTGGCCAGATGGCTTTGCAGGACTTCTGCGTAAGCCGTCGTTCCCTGCGTGTTGGGGTGCACGCTCTCACGACTGACGCAGCGTGGCGCCTCGTTCTTCCACACGCATTGGGGGATCGTCGGGAAGTCCCCGCCCTGCCCGGTTCCTTGTTTCGGCACGACGAACCAGCTTCCGTTGGCCGCGTTCGCGCAGATGCCATGGCTGTCGAACTTGGCTATGGGGTTGGCGTAACTGACCCCCTCGGAAGCTCGGGCGGTGACCAGGGCCGCCTGTTTGGTGGCGGCGTAGTCGGCGAGACCGTCGAGCATTTCTCTCTCATCGACGTTGAAATAGTAGAGCGCGGCCTCGCAGAGGCTGTTGCCCTTGTCGGCGGTGGTCATCAGCCTCGGGTATCCCATGAGGACAATGGATGCCTTCTTGGCGCGCGTGCCGTTCCCCACTTTCGTGGCGACGCCGGACAGGACGGGCCCGACCCAACTCATGGCATTGTCGATGTCTGTCTCGCGGTTCGCCTTGTATGCCGCGTCGCTGCAGTCGACGGGCAAGGCGCAATCGGTGAGTGCAGGCGCGAAGCCGGCGTCGTTCCCGCCGAACGTCATGGTGACCAGTGTGGTGTTCTCGTCCAGGTACCCGGCTTCGAGTTGGGAGACCTCCCGGTAGCGTCCGTCGGCGTTCCCCACGTAGGTATCCCAATTGTACTGGTCGCTCCAGTACGACGGTTTGCTTTCGAATTGGCGGAAGGCGAAGGCTCCGGAACAGGCGAGGAATGCGAAGTCGAGACGAGGGTCGAACCTGTCGGCGAGCGCACCCACGGTCTCCGTCTCACCGGGGAGGACAGTCTTTCTGGCCCAGGCGTTCCTGCTGCGGCGACAAGCGTTCCAGCCAACCTTCAGGTAATTGTTGTCTGTCTCCCTGTAGTAGTCACCGGCGCCCTCTCCAGACGAGAACGAGTCGCCCATGGCCACAACGAAATGTTTTGGTTTTCCCGGGAGCTTTTGGAAGGCGATGGCGTCCCAGGCGATGGGGAAGGTTCCGTTCCCGTCGAAGTTCAGCGTGCTCAGGGCGACCTTCGGCACGCCGTCGAACTGGAATGCCCCGAGGCTCTGCCAGGAGTTCTCCTCACGTCCAACGGACAGATACCGAGTATGGGTGGTTCCGTTGCCAAGATCGATGGTGTACGGGGCCTGGTGGGACTCGGCCCGCCGTTTGGGTACGTGCACGAGGACCCGGGCCCAACCGTGGATCGGGTTGCTCGAGTCGAGGGCCCAGGTGCCCTTTACCTCCATGACCTGGCCGTTGTTGGCGAGGTTGCGGGTGTAGCCGAACCATTCGTGACCGCCGAATCCGTTGCCGAGTTGCTGGAAGTCGGCTCTGGCCGGTACGCGTCCGGCCGCGTCCTGACCGAACTCGAAGGTGAGGGTGCCGTTGTTGGTCCATCCGCTGTTGTCGCAACCGCCGCGGATCGCCGGAACGGACTTGAGCACATCGTCGACGACGAGGGCACCGGCGGGCAGCCCAGATGTCAGGCACGGTGTCCAGTGGTCGGTCGGCTCGTCCCGTTCCTTGGCGGCCCATGTGTTGTCGTACCGGATGTACGCCTCGTTTCCGCAGGTGGCGGCGCAGTCGGATTTCCATGCCTTCGGCATGTGCCACCAGCATTTGAAGTCGCTTCTCATGCAGGTGCCGTTGGTCACGGTGCTCCCGCTCGATGTCCCCGGGAAGCAATCGTTGTCCTCGGCGCCGCTTCCTGCGGGTGCGATGTAGCAGAAGGCATTGATGTCCACCGCCCAACCGCCCGCCGCGCCGAGCGTGGGGACGATCTCCCTGCGCAGGCTGTCGCTTATCCACCATGGCGCGTTGTAACCGGCTTGGTCGGCCCACTTCTCCTGGGTGGCGTCCCAGTACGTCTTGGCGATCGGCCAGGCCGACCAGCCCAGCACCTTCTCCTGATAGGGCCACCACTGCGGATGCGACGCGTCCGCGTAGTTGTTGCCGTCGAGGAAGGGGTAGCGGCCCGCGTGCCAGTCCGGGTTGGTGGGATTGTTCGCCCAGCCGACGCCCCAGGCTCCGTTGTTGGGGTTGCCATTTGAGTCGTTGCCGTCCTTGGCCGATTTGGGGTGCCAGCCGGAGTTGTACGCCCACACGGCGAAATACCAGTTCTCGATCTTGGACGGGTCGCCATTGTTGATCTTCGCCTGGCCGCCGGTGTCCTGCAGAATCTCGTTCCACTTCGACGCCAGCGTCTGCATGCCCGCCGCGATGTTGGTCACATAGTCGAGGGCGACGGCCTTCTGTTTGTCCGGGGGCCACAGGGTCTCTCCCGGCCGGGCGTGACCCGCCTTGCGCATGTGGTCGGTCTGCTGGCTGATGCCGTAGCCGCAGTCAGCCTCGGAGAAGTCGACTTCCCAGTCATTGGAGGGGTTCGTGTCATACAGCTTGAGCCCGTAGTAGTTGCCGATCAGCGGATTGCCGGTCTCGCCCTCCAGCACGTTGCGCTGCGCTTGCCAGAGGTTGGATTCCTGGGCCAGGACACCAAGCATGATCGATACTGGGATCCGTCCGCCTCCGATGAGGTCGGGCGCGGGGAACATGTCCTGCGGGTTCCATGGAGCCAGCCCGGACCCCTTCCACGAGGTCGTGGCGGTGCCACGGGTGATGTTCAGCCGGTCCTTGAAGACAAGCTGGTCCACCGCCCACTCCACCTGGCGCCAGTGCGGCTGGTAGACCTGGATCGTCGGGTCGTTGCGCGGCACTGCGCAGGTGTAGCCCGTGTCCACCGTGCCGCCCGTCGAAGCCGCGACCGAGGCACCTTCCGGCGCCGGACGTGCCACGGCCAGCCGGGGGTTGACGGCGCGGCCCGTGTCCGCCTGCGGCGACACGCGCGCCTGCGGCGACACTTCGAAGGCGACCTCAGCTCCGGTGGCCACCACCCGGGCCGTCACATCCACCGAGGACTCCCCGGACTTGTCCGCGCTGGGACCGGAGATGGCGGTGTCCTTCGGGTCACCGAGCCGACCGGCCCGCAGGCTCCTGCTGGCCGCGCTCTCGACCAGCAGGCCGCCGTCCGAGGAAACCTCGGCGTGAGGAGGCGCCGGCAGGATCGAGACCTCGTGCGGCAACGACCCCACTTGCTCCGCCTCCCCCAGCAGGAAGACCTTGCCGTTGTCGCCGGAGCGAACGGAGAGCTTGCCGAGAGTTCCCGTCGCCAGCGTACGAGTCGAACCGGCCCGATAATGGCGTACGGTCACCCGCGCCCCGTGCTGCTCCGCGAAGGCGACGCCCCCGTCGGCGGTCGGGCGCAGGTCGAAGGGGACAGAGTCGGCCGTGGCCAGCCGCTTGATCTTCCCAGACGCGGACACCTCGACGAGTTGGTTGCCTTTGGCCGCGAAGACCTTCGTGCCCGCTGCCACCGCGGAGGTGACCTGACCGGCGGTGATGACCCGTTCGGCCATCGCCTTCTTGGCGGTGTCGATACGCAACAGCCCGGTGGATGCGCGCCCTTCGATCGTGCCCTGTGTGAGGACCGCCTGATCCCCCGATCCGCAACCGGGGTTGTAGTAGGCCAGGCTCGTCTGCTGTTTGAGCTTCGTGACCTCGCCCGTGTCCACGTCGATGATCGCGGCGAACGCGCCTCTGCTGAACAGGTGCGGTCGGTTGGTGAAGTGGCGCGGGGCGTAGACCGCGACGATGCTCTTACCTGAGCCGGTGACGCAGACGTTTCCGACCCACTGGTTGGTGTCCATGCCCGGCTCGCTGAGCGTGGCTACCGTGCGCCACTGGTAGCCCGAACTCTGCTCGGCGGCCAGGACGTGGAAGCCGCTCGCGTCACCCGCCGAGGTGACCGCCACGTCCTTTGATGTCCGCCAATCCTTCGGCAGGAGCCGATCCGCCTGATCGGCCTGGATCGCCGAGCGGTCCGGGGCCGGCGTTGGCGAGGGCGGGGCCGTTTGTTTGGTGGGAGCATCTACGGCGTCGGCGGTACCCGCGGGTAGTAGCCCGGCGACGACGACGGCCGCTATGCATAAGGCACGCGAAGGAAGACCCTTTCTGGACAATGCAGGCTCCATGCTTTGAGGGGCTTACAGGTTGTCGGTCATGGTCACGGACTGTTCGATCGTGAGGCTGTTCTGGGTGAGGCATGCGTCCTGCAGGTGCGGCCGTTTACGGAGTGACCAGACCGCCCTCGATGGGGTTCGGTTCGGAAGGCATAGACCGTGAACCAGGTGCGCAGCCAGCGCGGCGCCGAGTCGCTGATAAATGGCGACGAACAGGGCGCAGCCATCGCTCCAGCTGGACTTTTCAGCTCACCGCGGTCATGGTGATCGGCCGGCCCGCTCGCCGTGCGCCTCCATCGTGGGCGTGGCTCGTGTGCCGCCCAGGTGGCCTATTCATGCAGGAATGCCCCGACTTCTCAAGCTGCAGGCTTTCCGAGACGGTTGTGCGGGAACAGCGTAAAGGGACGCACCAACCTCCGCTATTCCCACACAGCGTTTCCGTTTGCAGGCATCTCACCTGAGGCGCCATCTTGATCCAGACGAGGTTCAGCCGGCCTTGATGATTGCCTTGGCGTTGTTGACCCAGTCGCCGAAGATGCGCTTGGACTCGTCGATCTTGGCTCGATTATCGTCGAGTAGTTGCTGTTCGTACGCCTTCCGGACCGTCTTGTATACCCCCACAAGATTTACTTTGCTCTGGCAGTTCGCGTCAGCTACGGCCACTCGTTTTTCCTCGGCCGATGCGGGTGTACCAGCGTCACGCGACTGCCACCTGGAATCATTTTTCGAGGTGACCGGGTGCTGGTATGACGTCATACCCGCGTCATGCATGCATGTGCGCCATGCAGTGATCGCTGCTCGTACTCGACTGTCCCCCAGTGCGCGTGAGCGCGAGCCGACCGCAAGACTCCGAGGGTCGGCGGGCAGGGCGCCGCCGGCCTTGCCGTAGATGCTCTGATCGGCCTGACGCACACATCCTCCGGCCGGGACGGCACGTCCTGTCATGGTCTGAGCCGTACCGCCGTAGAATGCGGCCTTTTCCTCGGGAGTGGGCTCGTGCTTCGATTGGGCGTCGGTTGGGGCAGTTTTCGCCGAAGGGAGGCGTGGGTAGCCCGACTCGGCAGCGATCTCGGGATCCAAGTATTCGAAGTTGTCGAATTCACGATAATCCTCCGGACGCCACGTACGAATAGTGCTGGCCGTCCACTGAGCAAAGCCGAGCGACCGCATACATGTGGCCGCTGCGACATCCTGAGCTTGGTCGATGATCTTGATGTCGCTCATCGACGTGAGATGGGAGTCGAGCGGCATCGGTACATGGGTGGAATTCGTGACCTTCACGATCTCACCTAGCACGGGCTCGCGCACTTCTCCGGGCGGACCGACGGTCGAGCGCACATCGGAAGGAACCGGAGGTCCCACGGTCGAGTCAGTCCTAGCGAACGCCGACCGCTGCTCCTGGGACAGTTGGGTAAAAAACCCTACAGCCGCGACCGCGGCCGTGGCCACAGCCGCTGTCGCGACGGCTGCAGCGCTCCCTCGCCGAAGTGTCATGCGCCGTTCCTCCTCCAGTAGCACCTGTGATATATGCCGCTGCTGTCGCCGTAGACGCACCGGTCCATGTGGAACTGTGTCGTGTAGAGACCGTTCACAGAAGCTGTGGAAAAATTTACGCCGAGGGTAGCCTGGTAGGCGTTTCCGGAACATCCCGGCAGGTTCACCCACATGTTGAACCACTGGCCGTAGTAGTTACTGTACTCATCGTCGAAGCGCCAGTATTGCTGCGTCTCGTTCACCCACTGATACTGCATCGGAGTGCTGCACCCGCCGTCGCTACCCGGACCCGTATGGCTGTCCCAGCGATCGAGAACCTTCCCGCTGTTGTTATTCACTAGATAGTAGTAGCCGTTTGATATGTGATGGTCCGACCACCACTGGTTGGCTGAGCCGCTGTTTGACGGGTACGCGATAACGTTAGCCAGATTCGCCGTACTGGAGGCTTGTACCTCCAGGAACAAGTAGCCCAGCCCGTAATTGCCGGCGGTCCCCCACCTGTTCACCGAGTCGGCGTGGGCAGCATTTCCAGGAAACACTGTGAGCGCGGCAGTCGCCACTGCCAGCACTGTTGCACCTAGTCTGGATACGGTGCGGCGCATACTACCCTTCAGCTGCACTTCTCCTCCTCTACTGTCCTGTATGGCAGGTGCGATACTGAGGAAGAAAGCTGGAGGTTATGCCGGATCGGAGATCACGAGTCCGGTCTCGGCGATGAACCCGTCCAACAGGTCGGACCGGTACTGCAGC